>NZ_JAFMFX010000020.1:0-33829 GCF_017855895.1 Vulcanococcus sp. CPBay_Sum15L08_68
CGACCAACCAGCTCAGGATCACCGGCACCAGCACCAGCACCGGGCCCAGGGTGAACAGCAGGCCGTCGGCTCGGGCCGGAATGATGTCCTCTTTGAACAGCAGCTTCAGGCCGTCCGCGAGGGGCTGAAGGATGCCCAGGGCACCGGCGTATTCGGGGCCGATTCGCTGCTGAACGGCAGCCGAGATCTTCCGCTCGAGCCAGACGTTGACCAACACGCCAACGACTGCAGCCACCAGGACCACCAGCATCGGCAGCGGCAGCCAGAGCAGGTGGGCCATCCCCGGCGACAAGCCGAAGCCCTGCAGCACGTCCGTGAAGCTGGCCTCAAGGTCGAGCCCGGCACTCACGACAGCGGGATTGGCGATCACCATGGGTGGTCTGTTGATGGGGGCAACTTAGGCCGGCGCAGCCCTTAACGGCCTTCGATCGGCTGCCAATCGCGGCCGCTGGAGCCGGTGTAGATCTGCGTGGGCCGGTAGATGCGGTTGGCACCGAGCTGTTCTTTCCAGTGGGCCAGCCAGCCTGCGGTGCGCGCGATCGCAAAGATCGGGGTGAACAGGTCCTGGGGAATGCCCAGTTTTCGGTAGACCAAGCCGGAATAGAAGTCGACGTTCGGGTAGATCCCCTTCGGACCCAGGCGCTCGGCTGCCGCGGCTTCCAACTCGCGGGCCAGGTCGTAGAGGGGGTCGTGGCCGAACTGATCGAAGAGCTCTTCCGCCAGTTTCTGCAGGATCACCGCCCGGGGGTCCTTGACCTTGTACTCGCGGTGGCCGAAGCCCATGATCTTGCGCTTCTCGGCAATGGCCTGATCCAGCCAGGGCCTGACCTGATCGGCGGAGCCGATGGTTTCAAGCATCGCCAAGACGTCTTCATTCGCGCCGCCATGGAGGGGGCCCGCCAGGGTCCCCACAGCGGAGGCCACCACGGCGTAGGGATCGGTCAAGGTGCTGGCCGTCACCCGCGCGCTGAAGGTGCTGGCGTTCAGGCTGTGCTCGGCGTGCAGGATCAAGCAGGCATCAAAGATGCGCGCCGCCAGGGGATCCGGTTCACGCTCGGTGAGCATGTACAGGAAGTTGGCCGCATAGGGCAGGTCATCCCTGGGCTGAATCGGGTCCTGCCCTTTGCGAATCAGCTGAAACGCCGCCACCATCGTCGGGATCTTGGCGATCAGGCGCACCACCGCTGAATAGATGTATTCAGGGTTGTCGAGGGCGCGGCGGGAATAAAAGAGACCCAGGGAGGCCGCACTGCTCTGCAGGGCGTCCATCGGATGGCCGCTGGCCGGGAAGCACTTCATCATGTCCCGGATGCGGAAGCTCACCCGGCGGTGCATCTGCACCTCCTGCTCAAACGCCGCCAGCTGCTCAGCGTCGGGGAGCTCACCCCAGATCAGCAGATAGGCGGTCTCCAGGAAGGTGCTCTGCTGGGCCAGCTGATCCACCCGGTAGCCGCGGTAGGTCAGCAGCCCCTTTTGTCCATCGATGTCGCACACCGCCGACTGCGTGGCCGGCACCCCTTCCAGACCCGGGCGATACGCCGGAGTCGCTGCCGTTGGGGTTGCCTCCTCAGCCATGGAATCGGGGTTGCGTCAACCGCAACCTAAGGCCCGCCCTCGCTGCGGGACTGTCGCCGACCGAGCAGTACCCGAGGCGGCAGGACCATCTCCAGGCGGGCCGATCCGAGCAAGTCAGCGCCTGGGGCGATCGGCCACTGCAGCAGCAAGGCACCGGCTTTCTTGAGCCGGATCGCCTGGGGGGCTCGGGCCATCGGCACACCAATCAACAGCGCCGCCAAGGTGCTCAGGTCCGGCTCATGGCCCACCAAGGCCAGGCGCTTCCAACCGGGCCGCGGGGAGAGGGGGCCGAGCCAGCGCTCGAGCAGGGGCAGGGGGTCCGCCAGGGGGGCTAAGGCCGCCGCCAACTCCAGTTCTGGGGCCAGCCCTGCGCTCACGATCAATTCAGCGGTCTGGCGGGCCCGCACCAGCGGACTGCTGAGCACCAGATCACAGTCCAACTCCAACTCCAGCAGGCGCTCCAGCTGCTGAGTGGTGCGCTCACGCCCCTCCGGCGTGAGGCTGCGCTGGGCGTCATCGACGCCCTCACTGCGCTCTTCAGCGATGCCGTGGCGCACCAACAGCAACTCAAGCTTGCGGCTGGCCATGGTCAGGCGTGCAGTTGCAGCAGCCCCCGCAGCCTCAAGCTGCGTTGGTCGGGGGCATCAGGCTCCAGGCTCAAGGCCACCCCGTCCACCCTGGGGGTCAGGGAGGAGCTGGAGAGCGTGCCCACCAAGCGCCAGAGCTTCCAGCGACTGAGCAGACCCTGGGCAGCCTGGGCGTCCATCGACCACTGGAAGGGGGCCTGGGGCGCGCCCAAGAGCTCCAGCTGATCGAGGCGCTCCTGGGGTGCACGACGGCCTTCGTACTGCTGGTTGAGGATCGCCAGGCCTTGGCCCCACCAGGCGAAACCACCTTGGCTGGAGCGGGCACCTGCGAGCTGGGCCTGGAGCTGGTCGGGATTGCCCTTGACCGGCTTGGACTCGAGGCGCGTCCAGGCCTGAAGGGTTTGCCCGCGGCTCTCCAGCGGGGAGGCGCTGTATCCATCGGCCTCAAGGGCCGGCTGCAGGGTCTCGGCCGACGGACGATCCCCGCGGGTGCCCAGCAACCAGCCTTCGCTCTGATGGGCCCAAAGCAAGGGCCCCGAATCCGCCGCGGCCACCAGGGCCGGCAGGGGACCTTGATCCCGCTTGAGGGCCTGGGTCAGGGACGGGCCAAGCAGGCTGCTCCAAACATTGGCGTCCTCGGCGGCGAGGAGCTCAGCGGGATTGGTCAAGAAGGCAAGGCTGTCGGCAGCGACCTGCACCTGGCGCAACAGCTCCGTGTTGACCGGACCCAGGCTGGGGAGCGCATCGCGCAACTGGGCCAGGCCATCCACCTGAAGCCCCGACCCCTGGGGGGCCAAGGCCAGCACCAATTCCACCGCCGCCGACTCATCCCCAACGGGCAAGCCGAGCCACTGCTCCATGGCCTCGGGGCGGGCCGTCAGCAGCGCCACCCCCTCTCCAAGTCGCTGCAGGGCCTTTTGCAGGGGCGCACTGGCCGCTTGGTTCAGTTCATCGATTTGGGAGACATCGAGCGCCTGCTCGAGCACGCCCCGACCCGAGGCAATCAGCACCAAATCGTCGTTGATCAGGGCCGTCGCCAGGGGTTGCGGGTCCTGGCCCAAGAGGGCGCCGCGACCGCTGATCAGCCCCATGCCGCGGTAGCTGGTGATCTGCAGATCGGTCCCAGCCAGGCTTCGGGTCTGCCAGAAGCGCTGCAGGAAACGGCGGGCCCCTTCGTTGTCGCGGCTGCGCAGCGCCAGCACCCAACCGGGTGCCTCCCCACTTCCAGGGGGGGTCAAGAGGGCAAAGCTGCTTTCATCCCCCAGCCAGGGGGAGAGCTCCGAGGCGTAGTCCAGGCCCGCAGCGGCAAAGGCCCCGTCCCGCAGGCGATCAGCGGCCGCCGCGGCCTGACGGCGCTGACGGGGGGGAGCAACGGCCCGGGCGTAGGCAGCCGGCTCATCCGGGCCCACCAACCAGTGCAGGCTCAGGGGCGCCGTCCGCGGAACAAAGCGCGCCGCCAGCGGCATGGAGAGGGCCTGGTGTTGCAACGCAAGGGGACTGCGCTGCAGGAGCAGCCACCAACCCGCCAAGCCAAAGCTCAGCATCGCCAACGCCACCGCCAGCAGTGCCGCCAAGAAGGGGCGGGCCTTCATGCGTCGCTTACAGGATTGGCCTCATCTTTATGCATCAAGGCGATCTTTGGCACCCCCGTGACCGCCGGTAGGGTTCCGTGATGCCCAGTCCCGCAAGCATCAGCGCCACAGAACTGAAGCGTCGGCTCGACGCCGGTGAGGCGTTGCAGCTGGTGGATGTGCGCGAGGCCATGGAATTGGACCTGGCTCGACTGCAGCAACCGGTGATCCATCTCCCCCTGAGTCAATCGGAGACCTGGATTGAGCAGATCTCGAGCTTGATCAACCGGGATCAACCCGTGGTCGTGCTCTGTCACGCCGGGATCCGCAGCTGGCAATTCGCCTGTTGGCTGATGGAAGCCCAGGGCTACGAACAGGTGCTGAACCTGCAGGGCGGAATCGATGCCTGGAGCGTCTCAGCCGACCCAATGGTGCCGCGGTACTGAGGCGGCCAGGCGGTCAAACGCGGCTGTGATTGCTATCGGTTGGCTGGATGAGCCGGCCGATGTTTCCGCTGCTGCTGCCCCTACGACTGTGGCGCTACTTCGGCAATCAACGGCTGAAGGCGGTCCTGGCGATCCTCACGGTGTTGCCCGATCCGCTGCTGATGGTGGGCATCCCGGTGCTGCTGCAGCTGGTGATCGACCAGGTGATTGGCAACCCCAGCGGCGGGCCACCGGTGGCGGTGCTGGTGCTGCTGCCCTGCGCCTGGCTCCTGCTGGCGGTGGTCTGCAACGGCTTCTCGATCAAGTTGTTTGCCGCCCTCGGTAGCCAACTGGGCACGAGCTTTCGCCAGCGGCTCTTCGGCCATCTGCTGGAGCAACCGAACCCCACCGATGGCCGCGCCGAAGGGGGGGAACAGGGCTTGCTGGCGCTGCAGATTCCCACCCTGGAGAACGCGGTCGTCAGCCAGCTCCCCCTCTTCACCTGGACGGTGGCGCAGCTCTTGCTTGGGGTGCTGCTGCTGTTCACCAGCGATTGGCGGCTCGCCCTGGTCGCCGTGGTGCTCACGCCGCTGCTGCTCGTGAGCCAGGTGGCCTTCACCCCGGCCCTGGCCAGGCGGGAAGAGGCGCGGGTCGAGCAGGCCGGACGACTGCTGAGCTACGCCGGCGAACGGCTGCGCAGCCGGGAGTTGGTGGACCTGTTCGGTTTGCGCAGCACCACCCGCTCGGAATTCAACCGTCGCAACCGGGACCTGATGCGCTGGGCCCAGCGGGTCGGAGCGATGTCGGGCCTGCAACAGGCCGCCCTGACCGCTTCCGCCATGCTCACGCTGGTGAGCGTCTTTGCCCTGGGCACCTGGTTGGTGCTGCAAAGGCAACTCACGGTGGGCCAGCTGGTCTCCGCCCTGGGGATCGCCACGGCCATGGTCAGCGGCATGTGGCAGCTGGGCGCCTCCCTGCTGCCACTCCAGGCCGCCACGACGGCCCTGAACCTGCTGGAGCAGCAGCTGCCCGCCGCCAAGCGCTCCGAGCAACGGCCGGCGCTGGCCCGAGGGATTGAACCCAGCCCCCCGGCCTTGCGGCAGGAGCTGAGGATCGAGCAGGTGCAGTTCCGCTACCCGGGTGGTGGCGGCCTGGACGGACTCAACCTGACGATCCCCGCCAACAGCTCCCTTGCCCTGGTGGGCCCCAGCGGCGGCGGGAAAAGCACCGTGCTTCGACTGCTGCTGCGGCAAATCGAGCCCCAGCGCGGTGGCCTGCGGGTCGATGGCGTGCCCCTGAGCACCACCGACCGGGGCGCCTGGCTTGAGCAGGTGGCATTGGTCCCCCAGGAGACCGTCCTGTTCGATCTCTCGATCGCGGACAACATCCGCCTGGGCCGGCTCGATGCGTCCGATCAGGAGGTCCTCGATGCAGCCCTAGCCGCCGAGCTCGGGGAACTGATTCAGTCCCTCCCCAACGGCCTCCAGACCCCGGTCGGCTCCGGTGGCGGGCGCCTCTCCGGTGGCCAGAAACAACGGATCGCCATTGCCCGGGCGATCGTGCGCAACCCCCAGCTGCTGCTGCTGGATGAAGCCACCAGCGCCCTCGATCCCAGCACCGAAGAAGCGATCAACACCACCCTGCGCCGCTTGAGCGAGGGCCGCACGGTGGTCTCCGTGCTGCACAGGCTGCGGGCCGCTGCGGCCATGGATCAGATCGCCGTGATCGATCAAGGCCAGGTGGTGGAGCTCGGCCACCACAACGATCTGTTGGCGGCTGGCGGGCTCTATGCCTCCTTCTGGCACCGGCAGATGAGCGGCTTCAACCTGGAGCTGGGGCAACGGGTCCGGATCACGCCCGAGCGCCTGGCCACCATCCCCTTGTTCCACGGCGTCGATCCCAAGCTGCTGCGTTGGCTGGCCTCGGAATTCGTCAGCGATCGGATCCGCCATGGCGAGGAGGTCTTCCGCGAAGGGGACGCCCCGGACGCCTTCTATGTGGTGGTGGCCGGCACCTTGGAGGTGCTGCAGAACGATCTCTGGGGCGGGACTCCGATCAAACAGGGGCTGGTGGAGGAGGGGGACTTCTTCGGCGACGCAGGCCTGATCGAGGACCACCCCCGGGCCGTCACCGTGCGGGCGCGGGGAGACGGACTGCTGCTGCGGCTCGACCGGGATCGCTTCCTGGATTTGCTCGATCAGGACCCGGACTACCGCCGCTTTTTCCTGCATTCAGCCCGCGCCAGCGTTTAGGCCCCGTAGCATCCGCAAAGCGGCATCAGTGCACCGTTTTGCAGCCCCTGCCCCGACGGCAACAGCAGGTGCTTCAGGCGACGGTGCAGCACTACGTCGACACCACGGAGCCCGTGGGCAGCCAAACCCTGGTGCGGCGCTTCGACCTCCAGGCCAGCCCCGCCACGGTGCGCTCCGCCATGGGAGCCCTGGAGCAGCGGGGCCTGCTCACCCAACCGCACACCTCCGCCGGCCGCGTTCCGAGCCAACTGGGGTATCGCCACTACGTGGACTGCCTCCTGCCCGCCCCCGGTGCCGCCGCCAATCAACTCAACCGTGAGCTCACGGGGTTGAGCCTGCAATGGGCCGCCTTGGATGACCTGCTGCTGCAGCTCGCCCGCCGCCTGGCCGACCTCACGGGCCTGATGAGCCTGATCACCCGGCCCCAGGAGATGGGGGGACGCCTCGAGACGGTCCGGCTGGTCCCCAGCAACGACCGGTTGCTGGTGCTGCTCGTGGAAAAGGGGGCCGCCGCCAGTTGTCTCAACCTGCGGATGCCCGAGGAACTGGGTGCCCAGGTGCCAGCCCTGGAGCGCTGGGCCAGCGATCAACTCCAGGGGGGTACTGGTCGCCTGAACTGGAAGGCACTCCCCAGCCAACTGGGAAGCAGCGGCGAATTGCTGCGGCAGGGCCTCAGCAGCCACAACCTGGCCCGGGGCAACAGCAGCGAAGGCGCCGTCAGCCTCGGGGTGGCGGGACTGCTTGGCCAACCGGAATTCCAACGCAGCTCCAGCCTGAAACCGCTGCTGCAACTTGTGGAGCTGGAGCCCCAACAGGTTCTGCGCAGCGAGGCCGCCAGCGGCAGGGGCGGGGTCTGGATTGGCTCAGAGCACCCCCATCCCGCCCTGCAGGACTGCGCCGTGGTGCAAGCCAGCTACGGCAACGACGGCCACGTCGCCCTGATCGGCCCCATGCGCATGGCCTACTCCACCGCTCGTTCAGCGGTGGAGAGCGTCGCGGGTTACCTCGATCGGCTGCTCAGCTGAGGGCGCTGCCCAGGCGGTCGGCAACCGTGTTGACGTCCTTGTCGCCGCGGCCGGAGAGGTTGAGCACCACCTCGGTCCCTGGGGCCAGGGTGGGGCAGAGCTTGTCGAGCCAGGCAAAGGCGTGGGCGGTCTCCAAGGCCGGGATGATGCCCTCCAGCTGGCAGAGCAGCTGCAGGGCATCGAGGGCCTCAGCGTCTGTGACGGCGCCGTACTCGGCCCGGCCGATGGTCTTGAGATAGCTGTGCTCAGGGCCCACACCGGGGTAATCCAGGCCGGCACTGATGGAGTGCGCCTCCTGCACCTGCCCCTCCTCGTCCTGGAGCAGCAGGCTCATCGCCCCGTGCAACACGCCTACGCGACCCTCGGTAATGGTGGCGGCATGGCGACCGGTGGGAACGCCATCGCCGGCCGCTTCCACGCCGATCAAGCGAACGTCGGTGTCCTGGACAAAGGGGTGGAACAGACCCATGGCATTGGAGCCCCCACCAACACAGGCCACCAGGACATCGGGGTTGCGGCCAAAGGCCTCATGGCACTGGCGCTTGGTCTCCTCGCCGATCACGGCATGGAAATCGCGCACCAGCATCGGGAAGGGATGGGGGCCGGCGACGGAACCCAGGATGTAGTGGGTGGTCTCGACGTTGGTGACCCAATCGCGGATCGCCTCACTGGTGGCGTCCTTCAAGGTGGCGGTGCCAGCGGTGACGGGCTGAACCGTTGCCCCCAGCAGACGCATCCGGAAGACGTTCAGGGCCTGACGGCGCATGTCCTCGGCGCCCATGTAGACGACGCACTCGAGGCCAAAGCGCGCACAGACCGTGGCGGTGGCCACACCGTGCTGGCCCGCACCGGTTTCGGCAATGATCCGCTTTTTGCCCATCCGCAGGGCCAGGAGTGCCTGGCCCAGGGCGTTGTTGATCTTGTGGGCGCCGGTGTGATTGAGGTCTTCGCGCTTCAACCAGATGCGCGGGCCGCCCTCGGCGCGGCGGTAGTGCTCGCTCAGCCGTTCCGCTTCGTAGAGGGGGTTCGGCCGGCCGACGTAGTTGCGCAGCAGGTGATTGAGCCGCTCCGTGAACGCGGGATCCTTCCAGGCTTCTGCAGCGGCCCGCTCCAGTTCCGCCAGGGCGGGGATCAGGGTCTCGGGAACGTACTGACCGCCAAATTGGCCGTAGCGACCCAGGCTGTTGGGCCGTGACTCCAGCGCCAATGCCGACGTCATCGAAGGAACGGTGCTGGTCACCAGGTGCGCGCGGAGTCAGTCAAGGTTAGGAACTGGCGGGGGCGGCAGGACTGGCCAGCCGGCGGGCTGATCGATGCGGATGCGCTGACCCCCTGCAGTGCAGGGATCACTGCCGCTCACGGAGGTGGACAAGGCAGCGCCACTTGGACCAGGACGGCAGACCTCCTGGGCGGGTTGCCCCTGGAGACCCAGGCGCCAGACCTCCACCTGAACGGCCGGCAAATCCATCGCGGACCTCCGTTGCGCTGAACTGGAACCAAGACACATCCAAAGCGATGCCGAAGGGAGGCTGGCAAGAATTCACACGGCCTGAAAGCCTGCAACGGGCCAGCAGTGCCCCTGCGGAATCGACGGCCAAGGCCCAACAGCGCGTGCGGGTGCAGCGCACCAAGGCCGGCAAGGGCGGAAAGATGGTGACGGCCATCACTGGCATCGAAGCCGCCGAAAGCGATCTCAAGGCCCTGCTGAAACAGCTCAAGGCCGCCGCCGGAACGGGCGGGACGGTGAAGGATGGAGTGATCGAACTGCAGGGAGACCAGGTGAGCGCCGCCCTGGCGGCCCTAGAGAAAGCGGGCTACCGGCCCAAGCAAGCGGGCGGCTGAGCCGGAGCGGTCGGCGGCGACAATGGCCCGACATTGCTCCAAGGCCCGCCATGACCGCATCTCCCACCTACGGAGAGCTCACCAACAAGGGCGCCTCCACCAACATCGCCTGGCACCACGCATCGGTGGATCGCGCCGCCCGGGCTGAGCAGCGCGGCCATCGCAGCGCCATCCTCTGGTTCACCGGCCTGAGTGGTTCCGGCAAGAGCACCCTCGCCAACGCGGTCAACCAGGCGCTGTTTGAGCGCGGCCTGGCCTGCTACGTGCTGGACGGCGACAACATCCGCCACGGGCTCTGCAAGGACCTGGGCTTCTCCGATGCCGATCGCGAGGAGAACATTCGCCGGATTGGCGAGGTCAGCAAGCTGTTCCTGGACGCCGGCGTGGTGGTGCTGACGGCCTTTGTCTCCCCCTTCAAGGCCGACCGCGACCGCGCCCGCTCCCTGGTGGAGAACGGCGACTTTGTCGAGATCCACTGCGCCGCGGATCTGAGCGTTTGCGAAGAGCGCGACACCAAGGGGCTCTACGCCAAAGCCCGCGCGGGTGAAATCAAGGAATTCACCGGCATCTCCAGCCCCTACGAGGCCCCTGAAAAGCCCGAACTGCGGGTGGACACCGGTAGCCAGAGCCTCGAGGCCTGCGTGGAGCTGGTGATCAACCACCTGCGGGAAGCGGGCGTCATTCCCCAGTGATCACGTCGGGGGCAGGCTGCTGCCCCCAGGCATCCAAAAAGGTTTTCAAGCAGCTGGCGACCGGAACCGCCAGCAACAGGCCCAGCAGGTCGCCGAAGCCCATCAAGCTGCCCACGCGGGCGCCAACGGGCAGGGAGACCAGGAGCCAAGCGGGCTGCAGACCAACGATGCTGCCCATCAAGCGGGGCTGGATCACCTGATCCACCACCTGACCGACGCTGATGGCCGCCACCAGCACCTCGATGCCGGTGCGGGGGTCATCCAAGGCCAGCAGCACACTCACCAAGACAATCGTCAGGGCGCTGGCATAGGGCACCAGGGTGGTGAAGCCGATCGCCACCGCGAACAGCACCCCATAGGGAATCCCCAGCAGGGTGAACACCACGATCTGCAGGGCGCTGAGGATCAAGGCCAGCAGCACCTGCCCGGCGAAGTAGCCCCGGAAGGTGCGGTTCAAGGTGCCGGTGACCAACGCCCGCGTTCCCTCGGGAAGCCAGCGGGCCAAGCCCGCCACGATCGGGTCGCCGCCCAGCAACAGGAACAGGGCCAGGACCGCCACGATCACCACGTTGACCGTCAGGCCGACGGTGGCCCCCAGGATCCCGAGGGCCCGTTGGCTGAGCTGGCTGGCCAGCTGACTGGCCCGGGCGAACAGGGTGCTGCTGAGGTCCGTGAATTCCGTCGGCAATCCCCGATCGGCAGCCCAGACCTCCAGGCGATCCAGCACGCCCTCCGCCTCCACCAACCAAGAGGGCAGGGAATTGATCAGCTCACCCAGCTGCTCAATCAGGCGGGGCACCAACCAGAGGGCAGCCAAGACCAACAGGGTCAGGGACAGGCCGACCACCAGCAACACCGCCAAGCCGCGGGGGAGGCCACGGCGAGCCAACCAACGGGTGGGGAGATCCAGCAGGAACGCAATCAGCGCAGCCCCGACGAACAGGGCGGGGAAGGGGGCCAGCGGCAGAAGCAGTTGCCGCAGAACCCACAGGTTCAAGGCCAACAGCGGCAGCGCCAGGCTCAGGCGCAACCAGGGCGGCAGAACCAGACGTTCAAGCATGGGTCACCCCAACAACACCGCCCCAACCGATCACATCTGTGCCAAGTAAGCGGCACTGCCCAGCTCCAGCAAGCGGGCGTCCTTGGCCACCACCTGATCGTGGAGGGACTGGCGGTACTCCGCCAGGCGAGCGGAGAGGGCCCCATCGGCCGTCGCCAAAATTTGCGCGGCGAGCAGGCCAGCGTTCGCCCCGTTGCCGATCGCCACGGTGGCCACGGGAATACCAGCGGGCATCTGCACGATCGAATGCAGGGAATCCACCCCGGAGAGGGCCCGGGTCTGGACCGGAACGCCAATCACCGGCAAGACCGTCAGGGACGCCACCATCCCGGGCAGGTGAGCCGCCCCGCCAGCCCCGGCGATGATCACCTTGAAACCGCGGCCGGCGGCGGCTTGGGCGAACTCCACCATCTCCATGGGCGTGCGGTGCGCCGAGAGCACGCGGACCTCCACGGGCACCCCGAGGCGGTTGAGCATCTCCACGGCGGGCTGCATGGTGGGCAGATCAGAGTCGCTCCCCATCACCACGGCCACCAGCGCAGCGTCAGACATCGGCACGTTTCAGCGTTCGCAGCGAGGATGACATGGTTCCGTTCTCGCATCGAATGCGCTGGCTGAGCCACGTTCGCCTGCCTGGAGAGCCGGGGCTCTGGCGCATTGGCCTCGCCCAGGAGCAGATCGCCGCCATCCAGCCGCTGCCCCAGGGAAGCGCCGCCGCCGGTGAGAACTGGTCTGGCGACTGGCTCAGTCCCGCCGGCATCGATCTGCAAATCAACGGTGGCCTCGGACTGGCCTTCCCCGAATTGCAACCCAGCGATCTGCCCAAATTGCTGGAGCTGCTCGAGCTGCTCTGGCGCGATGGGGTGGAGGCCATCAGTCCCACGCTGGTCACCTGCGGGGTCGCCCCCCTGCGCCAAGCCCTGGGGGTGCTGAGGGACGCGCGCGCAGAGCACCAACGCGGCCGCTGCCGGCTGCTGGGGGCACACCTGGAGGGCCCCTTTCTCGCCCATGGCAAACGCGGTGCCCACCCGGCCGAGCACCTGGCAACCCCCAGCCTGGAGGCCCTCGAGGCCCGCATCGGCGGCTTCGAAGAGGACATCGCCCTGGTGACCCTGGCTCCGGAATTACCGGGTGCCGATGCCGTGATCGCCGCCCTGCGCAGCCGAGGGATTGTGGTCAGCCTCGGGCACAGCGAGGCCACGGCGGAGCAGGCCTCCCATGCCTTCGAGCAGGGGGTGGGGATGCTCACCCACAGCTTCAATGCAATGGCAGGACTGCAACACCGCAGTCCTGGACCGATTGGCGCCGCCGTCCGACGCGGGGACGTGGCCCTGGGCTTAATCGCCGATGGCGTCCATGTGGATCCGACCATGGCGGTCCTGCTGCAGCGGCTGGCACCCGAGCAGGTCGTGCTGGTGAGCGATGCCCTCGCTCCCTATGGCCTGGCCGACGGGCTGCATCGCTGGGATGAGCGCACCCTGATCGTCGAACAGGGGAGCTGCCGGCTCGAAGACGGCACCTTGGCCGGGGTCACCCTGCCCCTGCTCGAGGCGGTCAGGCGCCTGGCCCGTTGGAGTGGCGATGCCGATCGCGCCATCGCCGCGGCCACCGTCCTGCCCCGGCGCCTGCTGGGTGCGCCAACCCGCGTGCGGGAGCAACTGCAGGGCCTGCCCCTCGGCGAAACCCTGCGCTGGAGCGGGACCAGTGCTGAGCTGCGCTGGAGCCGGGCCGCCTGAATAGGATCCGCCCCACCTCCCCCCTGCGCCGAATGCCCGCCGATCAGCTCCTCAACGACAAGGCCGCCGAGAAGCAGGCCGAGAAGCAAGAGGTGAAGGGCTACTTCGAAACCACCGGTTTCGATCGCTGGAACCGCATCTACAGCGAGTCCAGTGACGTCAACAAGGTGCAGCGGAACATCCGCATCGGCCACCAGAAGACCGTCGACAACGTGCTGGCCTGGCTCCAGGAGCAGGGGAACCTGGGCGGCCGCAGCTTCTGTGATGCCGGCTGTGGCGTCGGCAGCCTGACCTTGCCGCTGGCGCAGCTGGGCGCCGGCTCGATTGCCGCCTCCGACCTCTCGGGGGCCATGGTCCAGGAAGCCGAGCGCCGGGCCAATGAAGCCGGCATCGCCCCAGGGCGCGTCAGCTACCTGGCCTCCGACCTGGAGAGCCTGAGCGGCAGCTACGACACCGTGGTCTGCCTGGATGTCTTCATCCACTACCCCCAGGAACCCGCCGAGGACATGGTGCGCCACCTCGCCTCCATGGCTGAGAAGCACCTGATCGTCAGCTTTGCCCCCTACACACCGGTGTTGGCGGTGCTCAAGAAGATCGGTCAGCTCTTCCCTGGACCCAGCAAAACCACCCGCGCCTACACCCTGCGCGAGAAGGGAATTGTCCAGGCCGCTGAAGCGGCGGGCTTCGTGCTCAAGCGCCGCAGCCTGAACAAAGCCCCCTTCTACTTCTCACGGCTGCTGGCCTTCGAGAAGGCCTGAGGGCAGGGGCGCCTCCAGCGCCAAACCCCTCGGCTCCAAACGCAGGCGATGGGCATGGAGCTGGTAGCCACCGGCTCCGGGCAGCACCTCAGGGCGCGCCGCGCCGCCCGGCAGATACAGGGGATCCCCCAGCAGTGGGGAGCCCAAGGCGGCGGTGTGAATCCGGATCTGGTGGGGCCGGCCCGTCGCAATCTCCACCTCCACCAAACAGCCCTCCGGCCGGCGCTCGAGCAGGGTCAAGGCACTACGGGACTCCAGGGCTGAGGGATCGCCCGGGAGGGCCGCGCACCACAACTGCCCCAGCAGCGCATGGGGCCGCCGGCCAATGGGAACCGTGATCGCTCGGCTCTCGCCGCAGCGCCAGTCGGCCGCCAAGGGCTCGGTCAGGGCGCGGTAGACCTTCAGGCAGCCCCGGCTGACGGCTGATGCTGCGGTGCTCTCCCGCAGCTGGGCACTGAGCTGCGCCCGGGTCTCCCGCTGCCGCGCGCAGACCAGCAGGCCCGAAGTGAATCGCCCCAGGCGATGCACGGGCCGGGCCTCGGGCGCCCAGGCCTGGAGCTGCGTCAGCAGGGTGTGTTCGAGAAACCCGCCGGCGGGCAACACCGGCAGGCCACTGGGTTTGTTCAGCACCAGCAGATCACCGTCATCGAAGACGACCGCGCGCTGACTCAGCACCGGCACGGCGGCCTCCTCCCAGGGGGGCCGATGCCAGATCAGCTGATCCCCGGCTGCCAACGCTGCATCGGCCCGGAGCTGCTGGCCGTTGCACCAGATCTCACCGGCGGCCAGGCGCTCCCTCCACACCGACGGATCGGAATGGCCATAGCGCTCGGCGTAGTAGCCAACCGTGCTCTGGGCGGCCGCCTGGACCCGGTCCCGGTAGCGGTGACCGCGGTTGAGGGCCGCCGGCAGCCAGGCGCTACTCAACCAGGCCGTTTTCGAGGGCGTAGCGCACCAGCTCCGTGCGGCTGGCGGTGCCGGTCTTGGTGAACAGCCGGCTGACGTACTTCTCGACGTTGCGGATCGAGGTCTCCAGGCGCCGGGCGATCTCCTTGTTCATCATTCCCTCCGCCACCAGCTGCAACACCGAGGCCTCCCGGGGGGTGAACTCGTGCTTGACCGCCGCGGTGGGCTGCTTGCTGCCACCGGTGGCCAGCAGGGAGCGGATCTCGGTGATCTGCTTGGCCATCTGGCCGATGTCGGCATCGGCGAAGCGGGCGGCCTCGGTCAACAGGCGCTCCTGGCGCTTGACCACGTTGTGCACCCGGGCCACCAGCTCGTCGGGGTCAAACGGCTTGGGGATGTAGTCGTCGCAGCCGGCCTGGAAGCCCTCGATGCGATCGGCCGTCATGCCCTTGGCCGTCAAGAAAATGACGGGGGTGCCGCCCAGGCGCTCGTCCTCCCGCAGCTTGCGCAGCAGGCCGTAGCCATCCAGGCGGGGCATCATCACGTCGCTGATCACCACGTCGGGCAGCAGCTCCTGGGCCTTAGCCCAACCGTCCTCTCCATCGACGGCCGTCGTGACGACAAAGCCCTCGTCTTCGAGGTAGGCCTGCACGGCCGTGCGCAACCCCGGTTCGTCATCCACCAACAGCAAACGGGCTGGTGCCGCTGGCGTGACGTCTTGTTGGGTATCAGGTTCGAGGCTCATCGCCGCAATCTATCGAGGGTTTCCAGGCAGGACCTGCTGCTGCTCGATCAGCTGGCCGGAGTAGCCCAACTGCTTGGCCAGGGCCGTGAGGGTGGCGGGATCCTTGCCGGCCTGCTCGGGGAAACAGGCGGCCCACCAGATCTTGTGATCCAAGCGGTTGGCCTCGGTGACCTGGCCGCCGGGGTTGAGCTCCTTGATCAAGAGTTCGTTGCGGCGCTTGGTCAGGCGCATCGGCGCACTGGCACTGCAGCGCAGGTTGTCCACGGCCAGCTCCACCCCAGTCGGGGATTCCACCCAGACGACGATGGTTCGCGCCGTGGGGTCATTGGGATCGGGCTTCACGCCGTGCACCCCAATCAGGTGCACCCCCTCGATCGTTCCCCATTCCCGCAGCACCACCAGATCGGCCGGGCGCTGCTCCGAGGGCTTGAAGAAAACGCCATCGCGCACCTCCTGGGCCTGGGCGCCCAGCCCTGCAGCGGCGGCGGCGCCCAGCAGCAACGACAGCAGTGCAATGCGACGGCCCATGGCGCCCGAGTTCGGCAGCATGGTTGCCAGCATGGGCGTCCATGGCCTCCGGCGTCACCTATCTCGACTATCAATCCACCACCCCCTGCGATCCGGCGGTGGTGGAAGCGATGGCGCCCTGGTGGAGCGACGCGTTCGCCAACCCCGCCAGCCGCCTGCATCGACCCGGGCTGACCGCCGCTGCGGTGGTCCAGCAGTCCAGGACCGCCATCGCCGGCGCCCTGGGTCTGACGGCTGAAGAGCTGATCTTCTGCAGCGGTGCCAGCGAAGCCAACAACCTGGCGATCAAGGGGGTGGCGGAGGCGGAGTTGCGTCGCGGCGGCACCCGCCGGCGCCTGATCTGCCTGGCGACCGAACACCGGGCCGTGCTCGATCCGATGCGCTACCTGGCGGGGCATGGCTTTGAGCTGGTCTGCCTGGCCCCCCAGGCCAATGGACTGATCGACCTGCAGCAGCTCGAGGCCGCCCTGAGCCCGGAGACACTGCTCGTCAGCGTCATGGCCGCCAATAACGAGATCGGCGTTCTCCAGCCGCTCGAGGCCATCGGCCAGCTCTGCCGCCAGCAGCAGGTGCTGTTCCACTGCGATGGCGCCCAGGCGGTCGGCCATCTGCCCCTGCAGCCGCGCGCGCTCGGCATCGACCTGCTCAGCTTCAGCGGTCACAAGCTCTATGGCCCCAAAGGCATCGGCGCCCTGGCCATCGCCCCTGGGGTCGATCTCGCGCCGCAACAGCACGGGGGCAGCCAAGAGCGGGGCCTGCGGGCGGGCACCCTGCCGGTGCCCTTGATCGTCGGCCTCGCCAAGGCCGTGCAGCTGGCCGAGGCGGATCGCGAGGCACGGGGCCTGCGGCTCGCCGGGCTGCGGGATGCCCTCTGGCAGCGCTGCCAGGCCCTGGGCGGCATCCAGCGCAACGGCGCCGAAGCCCCCTGCCTGCCCCACAACCTCAACATCAGCATCAAGGGCGTCGAGGGCACCGCCCTGCATCAAGCCCTGCGCCGCAGCCTGGCGGTCAGCAGCGGCTCCGCCTGCGCCGCGGGCGAACCCTCCCACGTGCTCCAAGCCCTGGGCCGCAGCCGCCTGGAGGCCGCCGCCTCGGTGCGCTTCAGCCTGGGGCGCTCGAGCAGCGGCGCCGATGTGGAGCGGGCGGGGGACGTCCTGGAGGAAACGCTCAAGACCCTTCGCCGGGCCTAGCGCTTCAAAAGCTCAACATTGGTAGGCAGGCGCTGTCGCGGTCGCTACTTTCCGGCCAAACACCTGCTTTTTCGATGGGATTGCCCACCCCAGGCACCAACAAGCTCTCGATCCTGCGAGCGATTGAGGATGGCTGGCAGGCCTTCTGCCGCGCCCCCTGGCCCTTCGTGCTGTTCCAGGTGCTGGTGCTGGTGATCATGGCCCCCTTCATCGGCCTGATCACCAGCGGCCTGCTGCACCTGGCCCTGGGCGCTCCGGCCCTGCTTCATCCCGTCGCCACCAAGATCGGCCTGGTGGTCGGAATCATCGGCTACATCATCGTGGCCCTCTGGGCCGCCGTGGGGCTGACCCGCGGTGCCTGGACCAGCCTCGAAGGCCAGAAACCCAGCTTCAGCAGCTTCACCCGCTGGGATAGCGATGCCAGCGGCCGCCTCTTCGGCTCCAGCCTGCTGCTGGTGATCGTGCTGACCGTCGTGGGCGCCGTCGCCTGGGGCATCGGCTTCGGCCTCGGCAAGGTCAACACCGTGCTGTTCTGGATCCCCGTGATCGCCTTCGCGATCTTCAAGATCTGGCTGGTGGTGACTCAGCAGTTCCTGGTGCCGATGTCCCTCTATGGCACCAAGCGTCCTGTGGAGACCCTGCAGGCCGGCATCGACGGGGTCAACCCCAGCTGGTGGACCGTGCTGTGGTTCGTGATCGTCGAGAGCGTCGTCGCTGGCGTCGCCTACCTGTTCAACGCCGGTGGCCTGCTGGTACTCGCTCCGGTGCTGATCTGCGTGAGCACCGCGGCCTACCGCCAGCTGTTCGGCAGCCAGGACCACACCGGGATCATGAGCAACAACTGATCAGCTCAGATCGCGCCGCCTAGCGACGCGCCATTTCGCGGAACGGCTGCGAGGGTTGGAGCTCTGCTCCTCCTCTCCAGCCGTTTCTGGTTTTCGGGTCACCCGTTGCAGCCGCTCATCACTGCTGAAGGCGGTTTTGACGCGGCGATCCTCAAGGGAGTGGAAACTGATCACCCCCATCAGGCCGCCGGGCTCTAACCAGTCGGGGGCTTGCTGGAGCAGGCGATCCAGGACCCCCAGTTCATCGTTGACGGCGATGCGCAGGGCCTGGAAGGTGCGGGTCGCGGGATGGATCCGTCCGCGGCGCGCCTTGGGGGCGTAGCAACCCGCCACCAGGTAGGCCAGGGCATCGGTGCCGGCGAAGGGCCCCTGTTCAGCGAGGTGCTGCTTGATCTTGCGGGCGATGCGGCGGGAGAGCCGCTCCTCTCCGTAGGCGTAGATCAAATCCGCCAGCTCCGTCTCCTCCAGGCGCTCGATCAGCTCCGCCGCGGTCTCACCGGCCTGCGGGTTCATGCGCATGTCCAGGGGACCGTCCTGGCGAAAGCTGAAGCCCCGCTCCGCCACATCCAACTGGGGACTACTGACCCCCAGATCCGCCATCACCGCCAGAGCTGGCTCCTGGGGCTGGTAGTCCGCAAAGTTGGTCGCCACGATGCTGACCCGGTCCCCAAAGGGCTCCAGGCGCTCCGCCGCGGCCTGGCGGGCCGTGGGGTCCTGGTCCAAGCCCACGAGTCTCAGGCCTGGGTGCGCCTCGAGCAACAGGGCGCTGTGGCCGCCCCCACCGAGGGTGCAATCGATCAGCAGGCCACCGCCCCGCTCCTGCAAAAGGGGTTCCAGCGCAGTGAAACTGGCCAAGACCTGCGCCGCCAGCACAGGCACGTGATCAAAGGCCTGTGCCAGCGGAGGTGTAAGCAACGGGCCCTTCCTTCCTAAGATCCCGCCAGCGAGCCCTCTTCCTCGGCCCCATGACGCAGCTGGAAACGCGCACGGAGCCGATGGTGGTCAACTTCGGGCCCCACCACCCCTCGATGCACGGGGTGTTGCGGCTTGTGGTGACCCTGGACGGTGAGGACGTGGTGGATTGCGAGCCGGTCATCGGCTACCTCCACCGCGGCATGGAAAAGATTGCCGAGAACCGCACGAACGTGATGTTCGTGCCCTACGTCAGCCGCATGGACTATGCGGCTGGGATGTTCTACGAGGCGATCGTGGTCAACGCCCCGGAGCGCCTGGCCGACGTGCCGGTGCCCAAGCGGGCCAGCTACATCCGCGTGTTGATGCTTGAGCTCAACCGCATCGCCAACCACCTGCTCTGGCTTGGCCCCTTCCTGGCGGACGTGGGCGCCCAGACGCCGTTCTTCTACATCTTCCGCGAGCGGGAGATGATCTACGACCTCTGGGAAGCAGCCACCGGTCAGCGTCTGATCAACAACAACTACTTCCGCATTGGTGGTGTTGCAGCGGACCTGCCCTACGGCTGGCTGGACAAGTGCCTGGACTTCTGCGACTGGTTCGGCCCCAAGATCGACGAGTACGAAAAGCTGATCACCAACAACCCGATCTTCCGCAAGCGGATTGAGGGTCTCGGCACGATCACCCGCGAGCAGGCGATCAACTGGAGCCTGTCGGGCCCAATGCTGCGCGCCTCCGGGGTGCCCTGGGACCTGCGCAAGGTCGACCACTACGAGTGCTACGACGACTTCGACTGGAACGTGGCCTGGGAGAAGGAAGGCGACTGCTTCGCCCGCTACCGCGTGCGCATCGAGGAGATGCGCCAGTCCCTCAAGATCCTGCGGCAGGCCTGCGAAATGATCCCGGGCGGCCCGACCGAAAACCTGGAAGCCCGCCGCATGGCCGAGGGCAAGGGCAGTGAATTCGCTGGCTTCGACTATCAGATCGTGGCCAAGAAAGTGGCGCCCACCTTCAAGATCCCCAACGGCGAGCTCTACACCCGTCTGGAATCAGGCAAGGGAGAGATCGGTGTGTTCCTGCAGGGCAACAACGATGTGACCCCCTGGCGCTTCAAGATCCGCGCGGCCGACTTCACCAACCTGCAGATCCTTCCCCACATCCTCAAGGGGGCCAAGGTGGCCGACATCATGGCGATCCTGGGCTCGATCGACGTGATCATGGGCTCGGTTGACCGCTAATCGGTTTCTTCAACGGATTCAACGCAGCGGCTATCTGCTGCCTGCCGGACTCACCGGCGCGCTCTGGCTGAAGGGCCTGCACCCGGGCCTGCCCGGCTGGAGCTGTCCGCTGCGGGCACTCACGGGCGTTCCCTGCCCGACCTGCTATTTGACCCGCGCCACTGCCGCCAGCTTGACCGGCAATCTTGATGGGGCCCTGCAGCTCCATGCTTTTGGTCCAGTGGTGGCAGGGGCCCTACTGGCTTGGTCCGTGTTCTCGATCCGCCAAAGGCGCCTGCTGCCGCGGGGGATCCCGGCCTGGCCAGTCGGCGCTGGTGTCGTCACCCTCCTGGGCTATTGGCTCCTGCGCGTCGGGGTGAGCTTTGGTGGCTGGCCAGGGCCTGGGCTGCTGCACTTCCCGCTGGGGCAGCTCAGCTAATCAGCCCCTTGTTGTAGGCAGCGTTCTGCAAATAGAAGGAACTGACTGGTAGCGCCAACAGGGCACCAAAACCACAGGTGCAGATCGACACCACCAGAACAAGAAGGGTCGTTAGCAGTTCCAGACCCAAATACTGGATCCCCTGGGGAGAGCGAAAGAGGGCCTGGACCGACGCGGCAAAAGCATCGGTCACGCTCAAGTTGGTGTTGAAAATGCGATTCACATAGAGAGGGGTGACGAACAAGATCAACACCCCTGGAAGCACGCAAAAGAGGAAGCCCACCAGAACCAGGACCGTAAACAGAACACCGGCCCAGAGGTAACGCCAGGGCTTCTCGAACAGCGCTGCAAAGGCAGCCTGAACCGTAATCACCTCACCGCGTTCGTAATAGAGAGCGGGAATAGCCGCAAGCAACACCCCGACGAAACTGGAGAGGACCATGAAGGGCAACTGACCGAGCTGCCCCAGGACCATCGCCAACACCGTTCCACCGCCATTGGGGTCGGCGCCGCTGAGCATCGTCAGCAAGGCACTGATCACGAAATAGACCACCGTGCCGATCACGCTGATGCCCATCGCCGCGATCCAGGCCAACAAAATCGCAGGCACGTGAGCAACAAAGGCTTCCCAGGCCCGATTAATGCTGGGTGATTCCGTAGCCAGCGGCGAGGCCATGTCATCCCTCAAACTGAACCCATCGTGCAGAGCCCTTCGCGGGTTTGACTTCGGCCTGCAATGAATCCGAACAGCTGGTTGATGCTTTGCCGCAGCGTGCGTTTCGGTGAAACCGACGCCGCCGGGGTCATGCACTTTCAACAGCTCCTGCGCTGGTGCCATGAGGCCTACGAAGAAAGCCTCGAGCGCTTTGGCCTCAACGCAGCCGAGATTTTCCCGACCCCTGGGTGCACTCCAGAGGTGGGCCTACCGATCGTTCACTGCAGCGCCGATTTCCGCCGCCCTTTGGTCTGCGGATCCCCGCTGGCCATCAGCCTGAAACCGACGCGGCTCGATCCGGGCTGCTTTGAAGTGCGCTACAGCTTCAGCAGCGACGACCAGCTGGTCGCTGAGGGGCTCACACGCCATCTGGCCATCCGCAGCGACGGCCGGCAACGCTGTGAATTACCGCCAGGGATCAATCGTTGGCTGGAAGCCTCTGCCCTACAAGGCGGGATTCAGCCCCTTTAGAAACAACGCCAAGGCACCAGAACAGCGCAGCCAGTTGCAGCGGCAGCAAACTCGCCAGCAGAGCAAAGGGGTGGAATCCCTGCGCCGGAACCGTTGAGAACAAGCCCACACTGACCAGAGCGGAGAGCGGCAGGATCCAGCGATGGGCCGACTTCAAGGCCACACCTCAGAACCACTCTTTGCTGTTCTGGATGTAGATCGACTCGAATTCTTCTGGGGTCTTCGTGAGGTAGATGATTCCCTCAATGATTCCAATCACGCCCATCACAAAACCAGCGATGCCACAGGTCAACACCGTGACCAGCAACATGATCAGCCCAGCGGTGTTGTAACCCAGCACAAATTTGTGCACACCGAATGAGCCCAAAAAGATCGCCAGCAGGCCAGCCGCGAGCTTTTTATTGCTGGCTTCGGTGAGGTTGCTCTCGACCATCGGTCCTCCCGCCACAGGCCGCTTCTAGCAAAGGCCGCTGGATCTGTCACGGCAGGGACTCGAGCCAATGGCGCCAGCGCTGGCGCTCCCACTTGCCCATGGCATTGCGCTCCAAGCCCTCACAGCAGAGCCACTGACGGGGCCGCTGGGCCGGAGGCAACAGCTCTGCCAGCCGCTGCAGAGAGCGCACCAGCGCTGGCCAGTCCTGCGGTCCGGCCGGCCGCACCAGGGCCAGCAAGCGGGCGCCCCACAGGGGGTCCTCTACCGGAAGCAGCAGCAGCGACTCGATCGGCAGACCCGCCTGCTTGAGCTGCTGCTGCAACACCAGCTCCACCTGCTCAGGGAACACCGTTTCCCCGCCGCTTTGGATCGCACCATCCAGTCGGCCCAGCAGCTGAAGACCACCCGCATCAAGGCGGGCGAGGTCGCCACTGCTCCACCAGCCCTGCTGCAGCGGCAGGGGCTCCCAGGCCTCACCAGACCAGAGGGCCGCCGCCAGGCTCTCGCCGCGGATCTGCAGGGCGCCACTGCTGGGGTCAACCTGCAGCTCGGCATGGGCCAAGGGCTGACCGCAACCGCTCTGTCCCGCCAAAAAAGCCTGCGGCAACTGAGCCGCCACCATCGCCCCCGTCTCCGTACTGCCGTAGCAGGGGGCCAGGTGCAGGCCCTCGCGCCGGCAGGCCTCCGCCAGCGCCTGCGGCAAGGCCGCTCCGCCGACCCAGATCACGGCACAGCCGCGCAACCAGGCCAGAGCGCGGGGATCCTCCAGCAGCCGCTGCAGCTGCGTTGGCACCAGTGAGACCAGCGCCGGCCGCTTGCGATCGAGGGGGGCGTTTTCAACAAGCAGCGCCGGGTCCCGCAACCACTGCGGCGGCAAACAACGCATGGGCACCCGCCACTGCTCGGCCCGCACCAGGGGCATCAGGCCACTGATGTGGTGCAGCGGCAGGGGGTTGAGCAGCTCACAGGCCCCTGGGTCGAGGCCGACGCCCAGGAGCCATTCGGCCGTGGCTGTGGCCGCGCGCTGCAGGCCAGCCAAGGGCTGCAGGCACCAGCGGCGCGCGCCGGCACTGCCGCCGGTGCCCAGCACGACTCCCGGGCCCAGGCCGGCTGGCAGGGCTGCCTCCAGTAGGGGCGCCACCGTCTCCTGTTCCTGGGGCGCCACCACCGCCGTGGTCAGTCCATCGCGCCAACTCAACCGCAGCTGCTCGGCCAAGGCCGCACGGTCCCCCTGATCCAGCAGCAACTGCAAAGGGCTCATGGGGCTGCCGCCTCCCAAACCTGCTGGGGATCGGCGCTGAACAGGGGGCCCTCTGGCTGCCAGGCGGGCGCCAGGCCCGGGGCCACCGGAGTGGGGCCGAGGGCCTGGAGACCGGCCAGGTGATGCAGAAAGCGCCGGCCAATCCCTGTCTCGAAGGCCGTGCTGACCACCAGGCGGGGCAGGCCCCGCTGCAACTGCTGAAGCAGAGGACGCGGATCGCCCTCCGCCAGGGGCCGGTGCACGCGCCAGCCCGTCCAGTCGGCGCCATAGAGCTCCGGGCACTGCCGCAGGGCTTCATCGAGGGCCACTGGAACGCGCTCCGCCAGGGTCCTCAGCCCCTGGACATCAGCTGGAGCCAGCGGTTGCTCCAGCCACTGCAAGCGCGACTCGCCCTGCAGGCGCTCCGCCCAACCCTGGGCCGTCTGACGATCCCAGGCGCCGTTGGCATCCAGGCGCAGGTGCCAATTCGCTGGGAGTTGCTCCAGCAACCGATCCAACAGCGCGCGCTCCTGGGCGTCAGCGCCGACCGCCACCTTCCACTTCACAGTCCGGGGAGCCGCGGATGAACGCTCCAGCAGGGCCGCCATGGCCGGGAGAACCTCCGAACCAGCCGGCAGAAGCTCAGCGGAGGTGGGCGCCTGGAGCCAGCCGTCCTCGCCCAGGCCATCCAGCTCAGCCAGGGCCATCCCCAAGCCCAAGGCCAAGGCACTGGGCAGCTCGGGCAGCTGCGCCTCGAGTCCGCTGCGCTCCTGCTCCAGCGGGAATTGCTCGAGGGCCTGCTGCAGCGGAAGCCGCCCTGGCTCAGGTTTGATCCAGGCGGCGGGCAGCTCGGGCACCTCCCCCCATCCCAAGCGCCCAGCCGGTCCCTGCAGTCGCAGCAACCAACCCCGACGATCCAGCCAGCGTCCTTGGGCACTGACCAAGGCACTGGGCAGCCGAAAGCAATAGGGCCGCCACTGCAGTTGCATCAGCCCAAGGCCAAGCCCAGGGCCAGACCCAAGCCGTTGAGGGCCTGGAAACGCAGGGCCAAAAACTTGCTGCCACTGATGCGCTCCGGTTCGCGGTGGTGCTCCCGCAGCAGGCGAATCAGGGCCTGGGCTGGAGGCAAGCCCGCCGCCCCCAGCAGTGCGGTCAAGGGCCAATGGTTCACCAGAACCGGCGCCCACTCAAACGCCAGGCAACCCGCCACAAACCAGGGCACCAGGGCCGCCGCCCGTCCCGTGCCCAGGCGCACCACAGGAGAGCGTTTGCCATGGGCCGCGTCCTCCTCCACCTGATGGAAGTGGGAGCAGAACAGCACCAAGGTCGTCGCCAAGGCCGGACCACTGCCCAACTCCAGGGCCGCCCGCCAGGGCACCGCCGCTGCTCCCGCTGGGGCGAGGGCCATCAAGCCGGCGGCCGTCGCCAAGGGACCGAAGGCCAACCAGCAAAGGGGCTCTCCCAGACCGCGATAGCCCAGGCGGAACGGGGGGCCTTGGTAGAGGTAGCCCAGACCGCAGCAGGCCAGCACCAGGGCCAGCACGGCGCCATGGCTGCGCGCAGCCACCAGGGCCATCAACAGCAGGCCGAGCAACAGAGCTCCATTGGCCAGAAGCGACACCCGATCCCGCCGGCCCGTGAGATTCACCAGGGAATGGGGCTTCCCGTTGGCATCGACGCCCGTATCCGCATCAAAGACGTCATTGGCCAGGTTCTCCCAAGCCAGCAGCAGCACGGCCGCGAGCAGAAACAACAGCAGCTGATCCAGCCGCACCGGGAGCTCCTGCTGCACACGCCAACCGGCGGCCAGCAGGACTGGCATCACGGCCACGGCATACATCGGCCACTTGATCGCAGCCTTCCACAGGCGCCTGCGCTCGGCGGCAGGGGCATGAAGGCTTGCGACGACCTGAGGCTCGTCAGCGGGCAGAGGCAACTCGAGGTGCGGGAAGGCCCATACATTTGAGCAGCCGCATCGGCCCGTTTCGGTTGCAGGCCCCCACCAGCGTCACAACCAGCTTCAGCGATCTGCTGACCGCCGCCCAGGCAGGTGAGCGCCAGCTCGAGGGAGAGGGCGTGCTCAGCCTGGCCGTGGCGATCCCCAGCCGGGATCCGATGGCGCTGCTCAGCCAGCTGGAAGAGGGAGAGCGGTTTCGCTTCCTCTGGGACAGCGCCCCCGGGCTGTGCCTCGCCGCCAGCGGACGCTGCAACAGCCTGGAACTCAGCGGTCCCCGGCGCTTCGAATTAGCCCAGCGCTTCAGTGCCGTCAGCCTCAATCGCCTGGCCGCACCGCAACACTGCCCGCCCCTGGCACGGCCCAGGGTGCTGCTGGCGTTCTCGTTTTTTGACAGCCCCCTGCACGAAGGCGAAGGGGTGCCTGGCGTTCAGGCGGTCCTGCCCCGTTGGCAGCTGAGCAAGCAGGGGCGCCACTGCTGGCTGCGGCTGCAGCGCAACCTCGGCGGGGACATCAGCGCCCGCAGCGTCGCCGAAGAACTCTGGGAGCAGGCCGAGCGCCTGGGTGCCCTGCCCTCCGATCCCTGCGCCGACCAGGGGCATGCCCCCGGTCCGGCCATCGCCAGCCGCTCCTCCTGGCAGGAGGGCTACCGCTCTGTGGTGCAGCGCGGCGTGGAACTGGTCGAGGAGGGTCGCCTGCGCAAGTTGGTGCTGGCGGTGCGCCAGCAACTGCTCCTCGATCAACCGCTGGATCCGCTCCAGCTGTTGGCCCAACTCCGGCTGCGCCAACCCGGCAGCTGCCGCTTTCTCTGGCAGCAGGCTGGAGGTCCAGCCCTGCTGGGCGCCTCGCCCGAGCGACTGCTGACGGTGCGCCAGGGACAACTGCGCAGCGACGCCCTGGCCGGCACGGCGCCGGTGGGGCCGACTGCCGAGCTGCTGACCCGCTCCGACAAGGACCGGCGTGAACACGAACTCGTGGTCGAAGCGATCACCGACGTCCTGCGCGCCGCAGGCCTGACCACCCGCAGACCGCGTCACCCGCGACTGGCCAGGCACGGGCAGATGGTGCATCTGCACACCCCCATCAGTGCGGCGCTCGAGGATCAACAACCGCTCTCCCTGGCGGCCGCCCTGCATCCCACCCCGGCGGTGGCCGGCCTTCCCCGCCGCGAGGCCATGGCTGCCCTGCGCAGCCTGGAGCCATTCGAGCGGGGCTACTACGCCGCACCAATCGGCTGGATCGACAGCGAAGGGGACACCGAACTGCGCGTCGCCATCCGCAGCGGCAGCCTCCAGGGCCGCCGGCTCGAGCTCACCGCTGGCGCTGGCCTGGTGCGCGGATCCGCGGTTGAGCGCGAGCTGGCGGAAGTCGCCCTGAAACTCGGGGTGCTCCAACAGCAACTCGATTTGCCCCACAGCGAGAGCCTGCGCTGATGCAGCTGGGGGTCGGCACGGTCCTCCTAGCCCTCTGCCTGCTGGCTGCCCTGGGCCTGCGCCAATGGCTCGGCAAAACCCGACTCGAGCGGGTGATTTTTGAATCCGACACCCCCGCCGGCAAGAACTTCGATCTCGCTCTGCTGATCGCCATCGGCTCCAGCGTGCTGCTGGTGGCTCTGGAAAGTGATCGCCAGCTGGACAGCCTGTTTGGCCCCTGGTTCAGCGGTGCCGAGTGGGTCTTCTCCACCCTCTTCAGCCTGGAGTACCTGCTGCGCCTGCTCTGTAGCCGCACGCCCCTGCGCTACGCCCGCAGCTTTTTTGGCGTGGTGGATTTGGTCTCGAGCATTCCGCCCCTCCTGACCATTGGCATCCCCGTCGGTCAGGCCTTTCTGATCATTCGGGTGCTGCGCCTGCTGCGGGTGTTCCGGATCCTCAAGCTGGGGGCCTACCTCAAGGAGGCCGATCAGCTGCGTCAGGCCCTCGTCCAGAGCCGCCGCAAGATCACGGTGTTCCTGCTGACCATCGTTGCGCTGGTGGTGTTGATCGGCACCGCGATGTACGTGATCGAAGGCCCCGAGAGCGGCTTCCGCAGCATCCCGATCGGCATCTACTGGGCCGTCGTGACCATCACGACCGTGGGCTACGGCGATGTCGCTCCAGTCACACCCCTCGGCCGCTTTGTGGCCTCATTGGTGATGCTCCTGGGCTACAGCATCATTGCCGTTCCCACTGGAATTGTTGGGGCGAAATTCCAGCAGATGCAGCGGTTGCAACCGACCCTGGTGCAGCGCAGCTGCGGGCAGTGCCACACCACGAGCCACAGGGCTGAAGCTCAGTTCTGCGATCACTGCGGAGCAGGCCTACCCAGCTAGGAGGCGCTCCATCGTCTGATCGGCCAGGGGGATGCCGCTCAGCCGCTCCACCTCACGCACCCCGGTGGGGCTGGTGACATTGATCTCACTCAGGCGTCCATCGATGACGTCGATGCCGACGAAGAACAGCCCCTCCGCCCGCAGGCTTGTGGTCAACTCCGCGCAGATCTGACGCTCCCGCTCCGTCAGTTCCGTCGCCTGGGGCGAGCCACCCACCGCGAGGTTGCTGCGGAACTCCCCGGCCGCAGGCTTTCGGTTCACCGCCCCCAGGGGCTCACCATCCACCAAGAGGATGCGCTTGTCGCCGGCCGTCACCGCCGGGAGAAAGGCCTGGACCATCACCGGCAGGGCCTGTTGGGCCGTGACCAGCTCAAGCAGGGCCTTCAAACCCGGCGCTGCTCCATGGCTGCGCACGACCCCTTGACCGGCTCGCCCGCCGAGGGGTTTGAGCACCACATCACCGTGGTCTGCGGCAAAGGCCGCCAGTTGCTCCACATCAGCGCTGACCAGGCTGGGGGCCATCAGATGGCTCCAACGCAGCGCTCCCAGCTTTTCGTTCCAAGCCCGCAGCGAAGCGGGGCGATTCAGGACCCGCACCCCCTGGCGCTCCGCCAGCTCCAACAGGTGGGTGGCGTAGAGGTACGCCTCATCCACCGGTGGGTCCTTGCGCATCCACACCAGCGGAAAGCTGCTGAGGGGAAGCCAGCGGGGCTCATCCGCTTCAAACCACTGGTCCGGAAGGTCCCAGCCGCTCGCCGTCGGCCTGATCTCAGCCAAGCGAATCGGCTGGGCCTGCACCAGGGCGTCCTGGCCTTGCACGGAGAGCTGGGCTGGCGTACAGACCCAGACCTGCTGACCGGCGCGCTGGGCCGCCTGCATCAGGGCGACGCTGGAGTCTTTGGTTGGACGCAGCCGTGCGATCGGATCGATCACAAACAGCTGCGCGGGCAGACCGCTAGTGAGAGCGCTCAAGCTCAGGCTCCCAGCAGGGCATCGAGCTGGCCACTGCGCTCAAGGGCGTAGAGGTCATCACAGCCGCCGACGTGTTCACCGTTAATGAAGGTCTGGGGAACACTGGTGCGTCCACCCGCTTTCTCAGACATGGCCCGGCGGGCGGCCTGATCGCCGTCAATGGCGTATTCGGTGTAGGTCACACCCTTGCGATCCAGGAGCGCCTTGGCGCGAATGCAAAACGGACAGGCGCGCCAGGTGTAGATCTCAACCGTCGGCATGGCGCCACTTCTCAAGCGTTTCGAAATCCTAGAAGCGAGATTTGAGGGTCTTGGACGGGAAGCCGACCCGCCCAAGGCCTGCGCTGATACGGTCAAACCAAGTTCCTCTCGGCCTGGTGCTCGACCTCACCGACTTCAAGCGCGATCTCTCTGAGCTCACTGACCGCCTGGGCAATGCCCAGGACTGTCTTTGACGTCGCTGCACTGAAAGCACGGCAACAGGATCTCGAGCAACTGGCCTCCCAGCCAGATTTTTGGGATGACCAAAAGCTGGCGCAGTCCAAGATGCGCCAGCTCGATGAGGTGAAAGCCCAGCTCGAGCAGCTGAGCCAGTGGCAGGGGGCCGTGGCCGACGCCGAGGCCACGGTTGAGATCTATGGGCTCGAGCCCGATGACGAATTACTCAGCGAATCGGACGCAGCGCTGAAGAAGCTGCGGGCGGACCTCGATCGCTGGGAGCTCGAGCGCCTGCTCAGCGGCACCTATGACAAAGAGGGGGCCGTGATCAGCATCAATGCCGGCGCCGGCGGCACCGACGCCCAGGACTGGGCGCTGATGCTGATGCGGATGTACACCCGCTGGGCCGAAGACCACGGCATGAAGGTGACCGTGGACGAACTCAGCGACGGGGAAGAGGCGGGGATCAAAAGCTGCACGATTGAAATCGAGGGCCGCTACGCCTACGGCTATCTGCGCAACGAGAAGGGCACCCACCGGCTGGTGCGCATCTCACCGTTCAACGCCAACGACAAGCGCCAAACCAGCTTCGCGGGCGTGGAGGTGATGCCCAAGATCGAGGAGGAGGTGAAGCTGGATATTCCCGAAAAGGACCTGGAGATCACCACCTCACGCTCAGGCGGCGCCGGCGGCCAGAACGTGAACAAGGTGGAGACCGCCGTGCGCATCCTCCACATCCCGACGGGTCTGTTCGTGCGCTGCACCCAGGAGCGCTCCCAGCTCCAGAACAAGGAAAAGGCCATGGCCCTGCTGATGGCCAAGCTGCTGGTGATCGCCCAGGAGCAGCGCGCCGCTGAGATCGCCGACATCCGCGGCGACATCGTCGAAGCGGCTTGGGGCAACCAGATCCGCAACTACGTCTTCCACCCGTACCAAATGGTGAAAGACCTGCGCACCCAGCACGAAACCACCGACGTGCAAGGCGTGATGGATGGCGATCTCGATCCCTTCATCCAGAGCCTGCTGCATGCCGGCGTTGAAGTGGCCGGAGCCAGCAGCGATGACTGATCCCACGACGCAAGAGACCTCCGGCGCGGCCGGTGAGAACCCCAGTTTCACGAAACTGGCGATGCGCAACATGGTGCGCAAGGGCAAGTTGAGCCTGTTCCACTTCGGCCTGACCGCCCTGGGGTTTGTCGGCTTCATCGTCCTGGTGGCCTGGCTGGGCAAACCCCAAGTACCTGGAGCCTGAAGCGATGACGGCCGAACCCGACCTGGATTTGGCCTTTGAGGCCGCGGAGGATCTACCGGAAGCCCTGGTTGAGGCTGCCGCTGAGCTCTGCGATCCGATCCAGGGGATCGAGCCCTGGCATGCACTGATCAACGGCTGGCTGAGCCAGCTCAAGGGCGAACTCCCAGAGCCCCTCCAGGCGCCGGCCTACAGCCTCGGCCTGAGCCTGGTGAACGACGAAGAGATCGCTGCCCTCAACAGCGATTGGCGTGACAAGGAAGGGGCGACGGACGTGCTGGCCTTCGCCGCCCAGGACGACGGCCTGGACGACGCCCCAGCGATCCCCATGCCCGACTTCGACGGGGAGGAGGGATTGCTCGATGCCCTGGAGCTCGGCGACATCGTCATCTCCGTCGAAACCGCTGCGCGGCAGGCCCCGGAACACGGGCACAACCTGCGGGAGGAACTGCTGTTCCTGGCCACCCATGGCTTGCTGCACCTGCTGGGCTGGGACCATCCCGACGACGCCAGCCTCGAGGCGATGTTGCAGAGGCAGCAGCAGCTTCTCGCCGGGACCCAGCAGCGGTAGGGTGCGGCCAAAGGGCTGCACCAGTCGCCTTTGCCCATGCTTCAACCCCAGGACCCGGATCCAACCTCCAGGCGAGGCCTGCATCAGGCGAGCGAGGCGGGAACTGGTGCTGGCAATAAGGTGCGGCGGCTCGGAGCCTGGCAGGTCGCCAGTGATCTGCCGGCCAGCTTTCGCTATGCCGCCCAGGGCCTGATCTACGGCTTCCGCAGCCAGCGGAATTTCCGCATCCATGTGGTGACCGGGGCCTGTGTCTTTGGCCTGGGCCTCTGGTTGCAGCTGCCCCTGCCCCAACTGGCCGTCCTGGTCTTGACCGTGGCCGCCGTCCTGGTGCTGGAACTGATCAACACCGCCACCGAAGCGGTGGTCGACCTGGCCATCGGCCGGCAATTTCACCCCCTGGCTCGAATCGCCAAGGATTGCGCCGCCGCAGCGGTCTTGGTGGCTGCCCTGAGTTCCTTGGTGATCGCGGCGCTGCTGGTGCTCCCCGCCCTCTTGGTCCGTCTGGGCGTTTGAATGGTGCCCTGGCTGCAGGGCTGATGCTTCTCGTTCTCGACAACTACGACAGCTTCACCTTCAACCTGGTGCAGTACCTGGGTGAACTGGCGGCCGACCACCCCATCACTGAAGACCTGCGGGTCGAGCGCAACGACGCCTTGAGCCTGGAGCAGATCCGTGAGCTCAACCCCGACGCCATCTTGATTTCGCCGGGCCCCGGCGACCCGGATCAATCCGGGGTCTGCCTCGAGGTCCTGAGAGAACTCAGCCCAAGGATCCCCACCTTGGGGGTTTGCCTGGGCCATCAATCCATTGCCCAGGTCTACGGCGGCAAGGTGATCCGAGCCAAGGAGCTGATGCATGGCAAGACCTCACCGGTGCTCCATGAGGGTGCTGGGGTCTTCGCCGGCTTGCCCAACCCCCTAACGGCCACCCGCTACCACAGCCTGATTGCCGAGCGGGAGTCCCTGCCCGACTGCCTCGAGATCACCGCTTGGCTCGAAGACGGCACGATCATGGGCCTGCGCCACAGGGAGTACCCCCATCTGCAGGGGGTGCAGTTCCACCCGGAAAGCGTCCTCACCCAGAGCGGTCATCAGCTCCTTGGAAATTTCCTGGCCCAAGCGGCAGCCGGCTAACGTTCGGCCCAACTCCAGCTGCTCCATGGCCCTGCTGATCCGCACCCTGGCTGCCGCAGCCGTCGCCCTGCCCCTGGCGGCGAGTGCCAACACCGGTGTGACGATCACCAGCTACGGCCACAGCGCCCTGCTGATCCAAGGCGGTGGCGCCAAGGTTCTGGTGAACCCGTTCAAGGCCGTGGCCTGCGCCTCAGGACTGGCGGAACCCCGGGTCAGCGCCAATGTGATTCTCGCCAGCAGCCTGCTGCTGGATGAAGGCGCTCCAGTGGCGAAAGGCAAGTTTCTGAGCCAACCGGGCTCCTACCGCCTCGCCGGCCTCAAGATCGAAGGCATCTCCGCACCCCACGACCGTTTTGGCGGTCGGCGCTTCGGCCAGGCCACCCTCTGGCGCTGGAACCAGGGCGGCCTGAGCTTTGCCCACCTCGGTGGCACAGCCGCCCAGCTGAGTCCTGAGGATCGTGTGCTGCTGGGCAAGCCCGACGTGCTGATCGTCGGTGTCGGCGGCGGCGCCAAGGTTTACGACGGGGCGGAAGCCGCGGCGGTGGTGCGTGAGTTGGCACCCAAGCGGGTGATCCCAGTGCAGTACGTCAGCGGCAAAACCCCGGCGAACTGCGACCAAAGCAGCGTCGAACCCTTCCTGGAGGCCATGAAGGGCACCAGCGTCAAACGGGTCGGCCGGGTGCTGAGCCTGCCGGGCAAGCTCGGCGAGGGCACCCAGATCGACGTCATGCGCTAGGCCGCGAGTCCTTCCAGGGCGGCATAGGCCGCCCAGAACTGCTGCATCTGCGCTGTGGTTCCCAGGCTGACCCGCAGTGAGCCATCAATCAACGGCTTGCCGGTCATCGCCCGCACCAGGATTCCCGCCTCCCGCAACCCCTGATCGATCCGTGCTGGATCGTTCTTCGGCCAGACCAGCAGATAGTTCCCACCATCGATGTGGTGGCGCACTCCAGCTGCTTTGAGCTGCTGGGCCATCCAGGTGCGGGCCTGCAACACCTCCTGCACGTAGGCATCCACGTAGGCCTGATCCTTCAGGGCCGCGAAGGCCGCGGTGACCGCAAAGCTGTTGATGTCATAGGGCCCCGTGACGCGGCTGATGCGATCCACCACCGAGGGATGGCCCAGGGCAAAGCCGATGCGCAGCCCCGCCAGGCCGGCGGTTTTGGCCAAGGAGCGCAGCACCAGCAGATTCGGAGTGGCGGCGAAATCGGCCGTGGGCAGCACGCTGTCACCGGTGAAGGCCTCGTAGAGCTCATCCACCACCACCAGGGTTGCCGGAGCCGCGGCCGCGAGCTCAAGGATCAGCTCCGGAGCCAAGCGAGTTCCCGTGGGGTTGTTGGGGTTGCAGATCAGAAGCAGACGAGGCTGCAGGGCCTGCAGGCGCTCGCGAATCGCCTCCAGAGGGAACTCGAAGGACTCCCCGACGTAGGGAACGGCCTCAATCACCATCCCCTGCATCTGAGCGCAGGGGGTGTAGTAACCAAAGGTTGGCGAGGTGGTGAGCAACGTCTCACCGCGGTCGCCATAGGCGTGGAAGACGGCATGAATCGCCGCATCAACGCCATTGAATAGACCGACCTGCTCGGGCTGCAGCGGGAGCCCAAGGTTGGCGACCACCGCTTCGCGCAGACCGTCGTACTCCGGATAGATACCGATGTGATCGGCGGGAATGGAGCGCAGCGCTTCAACAACGCGGGGGCTTGGGCCGACGGTGTTCTCGTTGAAATCCAGCCGCAGGAGCTTTCGGCGTCCCTCCAGGGGGGCGCTGTAGGCATGCAGGCTCTCCACCTCGGGGCGAGCCAATGGCGACGGTTGCTCCATCACATCCGATCCAGCGTTGGGATACCCAACAGACCCAAGCCCAGTTTGAGGGTGTCGGCGGTCAGACGGCAAAGGGCCAGGCGAGACGGCAGGGCCTCTGGCTCAGCCTTGAGCACGGGCACCTGGTCGTAGAAGCGGTTGAAGACCTGGCTCAGTTCAAAGAGATAGGTGCAGAGGCGATTGGGCAGCAACTCCTCCTCCACCTCGGCGATCACCGCAT
>NZ_JAFMFX010000074.1:0-8085 GCF_017855895.1 Vulcanococcus sp. CPBay_Sum15L08_68
AGGATCACCTCCTCGCTCAGGCGACTCAGGTGCACCATCACCAGGCTGGCGGCCGCACTGAACTCCACCGCGAAATCGCGATCGCTGACGGCATCGAGGCTGTTGGCGTAGACGTCGTCAAAACCCAGGGCGGCGGCCGTGTGACGCCGATCAATCGGCACTGGCGTCCCCGCTAGGGCAGCCGCACCGAGGGGGCAGATGTTGACCCGCTTGCGCAGGTCCTTCAGGCGAGCACGGTCCCGCTCCGCCATCTCCACATAGGCCAGCAGGTGATGGGCCAGGCAGATCGGCTGGGCCCGCTGCAGGTGGGTGTAACCGGGGATCATCACCTCCACGTGGGCTTCGGCCTGGGCGAGCAACGCCTGCTCAAAGCGCACGAGGGCACCATCGATGGCATCGATCTGACCCCTCAGCCACAGGCGCAAATCCGTGCCGACCTGGTCATTGCGGGAGCGGCCGGTGTGGAGCTTTTTGCCCAGGGGCCCCAGGATCGCGATCAACCTTCGCTCCACGGCGAAGTGCACGTCCTCGTCCTCGAGGCCTGGGTTGAACTGGCCTGCGGCCGCCTCTGCCCGCACCTGCTCGAGACCAGCGACCAGCTGCTCAGCCTCCTCGGCCGTGATCACCCCCGTGCTGCCCAACATCCGGGCATGGGCAATCGATCCATCCAGGTCCTGCTGCAGCAGGTTGATGTCAAACCCGATCGAGGCGTTGAACCGCTCAATCGCTGGATGCAGACCCTGCTCAAAACGCTGACTCCAGGTGGAGGAAGAGGAATCAACGGCCATCGGGCCCGGACGTGCTGCTGAATCTCAGCTTGGCAGGCGACTACTCACGCTCGGCAGCGTCACCTCCTCGCGCACCTTCAGCACCACCATCGAGGCATCGTCATCGAGGGGGCGATCCGCTCCAACAAAGCGATCCAGGCGCGCGAACAGCTGATCCAGGATTCCTTGGGCCCCACCGCCGGAGCGGCAGGCCGTTTGCAGGGCCTGGACCAGACGCTCCTCGTCGAAGCGCTCGCCGTTGAGGCCAGAGGCTTCCGTGACGCCGTCGGTGTAGCAGAGCAGGACATCGCCTGGCTCCAGCACGATCTGCTCGCAGCCGTACTCCGCCTCGCTCTGCAGACCGATCAACAGACCCGGTGCATCCAGGCGTTCGACCGCATGGCGAATCCGCCGCCAGATCAAGGGCGGGTTGTGGGCCGCGTTGGCGTAGCGCAGCAGCCGGGTGCGGGGGTCGAAGTCGGAATAGAAGAGGGTGACAAAGCGATGGGACTGGGCCAGGTCCTCCTGCGCCAATTGGTTTAGGTCGTGGAGGATCTGATCGGGGGGCAAGCCGCTGGAGACCTCGGCCCGGAGCATGCCCCGCAGCAGCGTCATCAACAGGCCCGCAGGGACCCCCTTGCCCATCACATCGCCAATCACCAGGGCCCAACGCCCCTGCTCCCGCTGGCGGCCAATCAGCTGGGGCCGGGTGGGAATGAAATCGAAGTAATCGCCGCCCACTTCAAAGGCAGGCCGGCAGCGCGCGGCCAATTCCACCCCCTCGATCACGGGGCAGTGGTCTGGGAGCAACTGGGCCTGGATTTCACCGCCGGTGGAGAGCTGGCGATCGAGGCGCTCATGGCGCCTGGCCTCCTGCAGCAGTTGATCCCCCTCCACCGCGACCCCGGCGAGGTCCGCCACGAGTTGGACATGGCGGCGGTGACTCTCGCTCCAGCTCAGGCCCGCCTTGGAACCGAAGACATACAGGCGGCCGCGAACACGACTGCGGGCGGCCAGGGAGGTGGCGACCAAGGGGCGATCCGCCAACTGCCGGCGCACCAGAGCATCCAGCAGTTGGGCCACCGCCTCATCGCCGGAGGCCTGCTGCAGCTGCTCATCCGAAAGCGTTGCCAACTGCCGCAGCAACTCGGGGTGACTGCCGTGGAGCTGCTCGCGCCAGAGCCGGCCGTCGGGGTGGAAGACCACCAGCACTGCCCCTTCCGCCTCCACCAAGCGCGTCGCCACGAGGGGGACCAACTCCAGGAAGCGCTCCAGGTTGGTGAAGCTGCGCAGGGCAAAGGCCAACGACGCCAGCAGCTCCTGATTGCGGCGCTGCTCCTTGCCCAGGCTGTCCAGCAGTTGACGCAGTGAAGCGACGGCGGATGCCGGCTTCAGGGAGCCCACTCCGCCGGGATGAGAGTGATAGGCAGGCGGCAAGTTGCTCACTTGCGCGCAAGATAGCCGCGTTTATTTGGCCAGCAGGGCCTCGACGAACTCGAAGCTGTTGAAGGGCCTCAAATCACGGATCCCTTCGCCCGCACCGATAAAGCGAATCGGTAACCCCGCTTCGGAGGAAACCGCCAAAGCGACGCCCCCGCGGGAACTGCCATCGAGCTTGGTCAGGACGACACCGGTCAAACCAGCCGCCTGGGCGAAGGCCATGGCCTGTTTCAAACCGTTCTGGCCCTGGCTGGCGTCGAGCACCAGCAGGGACTGCACCTCGGCATCCGGCGCCAACTTGTCGACGATCCGGCGCACCTTGGTGAGCTCCTCCATCAGGTTGTGCTTGGTCTGCAGACGACCGGCGGTGTCCACCAAAACCAGATCCGTGCCCTTGGCCTGAGCCGCACCGATCGCGTCGTAGACCACCGCCGCAGGATCCGCATTGGCTGAGGGGTTGGAGACCACCGTGACACCGCTGCGCTCACCCCACACCTGAACCTGTTGGACCGCCGCGGCCCGGAAGGTGTCAGCAGCAGCGATCAGGCAGCTGTAGCCACTGCGGATCGCCAGGTTGGCGAGCTTGCCCAGGGTGGTGGTTTTACCGACCCCATTCACCCCGACCATCAACCAAACGTTCAGGCGGCCGCGCTCGGGAGCGAGCAACGCGGTGCCGCTGGCCTTGATGGGCTGATCGAGCAGACCCTTCAGCTGGTCTTTGAGGAAGCGAATGCCCTCCTCGGGCTCGACGACTTCCTCGTTCAGGCGCTTGCGCAGGGCCTCCAGGACCTGATCGGTGGCTTGCACCCCGACATCAGCCCGCAGCAAGAGTGATTCGAGGTCGTCGAGAACCTCTGGGGTCAGCGGGTCGTCGCCGAGGGTGTCCAGCAGCTGGGTGACGAAGCCCTGGCGGGTCTTCTCCATGCCCCGGCGCAGGCGCCCCAGCCAGTCGATTTCCTCGAGGGAAATGTCAGAGAGCTGGCGGCCCTGGGCGGCCAACACCTCGGCCGACCAGGTGAAGTCCTCATCGAAGTCCCCCAGGCTCGGGGCCGCCTCATCGGTCGCCGCTGGAGTCGGTTCGACGGGAGCGGCCGGGGTCTCAATCGCCCGCTCCAGCTGCTCCTGCTGGCGCTGGGCCCGCTGGGCCGCAGCCTGCTCCAGCAAGGACAAGCCTGTAACGGGCTCAGAGGTCTGAACAGCCTGTACAGGATCCAGCTCCGGAGCGACAACAGGCTCCGGCTCTGAGGTGAGCTCCGCCGGGGGCGTTGGTTCGGGTTGTGGCTCAGCGGCCGCAGCTTCTTGCTTCTGCGCTTCCTGCTGGGCCTTCAGGCGGGCATAGGCCTGGCGCGCCCAATCGAGAGCGTCCTGATCGATGTCTGAGGGCTCCGCAGCTGCAGGAGTGGGAGCAGCAGGGGCCTCGTCCTGGGCAGGGGGCTCAGCGGCTTGTTCCGGCTGGGGATCCTGGGGGTTCTGAGGGGCCGCGCTGCGATTGAACCAGTCGTAAACCATGCCGTCTCTCAGCTCTTGGCGGGGGCGTTGGTGAAACGACGCAGCACGCCGTTGATCATGCGGCGGCCCTGCTCATCGCTGTAGCGGTTGGCCAGCTCGACGGCCTCATTGCAAGCCACCGGCGCGGGGGTGTTGAACTGCTCGATGTCCACGGCTGCGAGCCGCAGGATGTCCCGGTCAATGCGAGGCAGCCGCGTCAGGCGCCAGCCCTCCATCACCGCATCCAAGCGCTGATCCAGATCAGCACGACCCGACAGCACCGCCCGGGCACGCTCGATGGCACCGCGGCGGATCTCCTCTTGATCCGAGAGCATCAGCAGCCGCGGAAGCTCCAGGCTGGCGGACAGGCGGTTCAGGCCGTTCTCGGCATGCTCCAGGCCGTCCTGGAGGTGCTGGCGAATGCGGGGCAACTGACCAACGGCGCCCTGGTCCTGCAACTCGCTGTCGAGAAGCTGCTGTTGGGCGGCCTGCAATTCGGTGGCGGCCTGATCCAGGGCCTCCCGCACGTGTTGGCTCAGGGAAGCCAGAGCCTGTTGCAGCAGGGTGTCGAGGGAGGTGTCGGCGCTGGGCTGACGGTCACTGACCTGACCGAGCATCAGCAGGGCCAGTTCGCGGGCTACGGAGCGGCTCTGCATCAGGCCTTATTGGAGGGAAGGGGGGAGTAAGCGGGCGCCCGCAGCTGGGCGAGAAGGCTGGAGAAACTCCGGCTGGCCGGCGTCTCACGCTCATCGGGATTGACGATGCCCGCCGAGATGATCGTGCGGAAGGCGTCTTCCACCGACAGATCCAGATCCTGAACGGAGGACTCCGGCACCACGGCATACCAGCCGGTCGTGGGGTTCGGAGCCGTGGGGATAAAGACGCTCAGCATCGGCTTCTCAAAGCCAGCCGACAGGGTCGCCCCCAGAACGCCAGTCACGAAGCCCAGGGCGTAGAGCCCCTCGCGGGGGTACTCCACCAGCACGACGCGGCGGAAACGGCTGGAGTTATCCCGCAGGAAGGTCTCCAGCAATTGCTTGAGGGTCTTGTAGACGGAACCCGCCACGGGAATCCGTTGCAGCGTGCCCTCGCCGAACTCCAGCAACCAGCGACCCACGATGTTGCGGGCCATCAGACCGATCAACAGGATCCCGAGCAGGGGAACCAGGAGACCCAGGCCCAGGTTGATCAACTCCTGCAGCACAGGGTTGAGGGTGTTGAACGGATTGAGCTGCTTCGGAATCGACGTCAAAAACGCCAACACGAAGCGACTCACCGTCGTCGCCAACCAAATCGTGGTGGCGAGCGGAATCACCACCAACAGACCGGCGATCAGGTCGTTCTTGAGGTCCTGCTGGAGACGATCGCCCAGCGGTTGCTCAGGTCTGGGACTCGATTGCACCACTACGTTGCGTCGCTCAACTGGCCGGAATTCCGGTCACAAAGGGCCAACCTGCAACTTAGCCAGTCGCCCTACAGAACAGCCGCCAGGGCGAGCAGGGCAAAGGCGATCACCAGAACAACAGCGGTGCCTGTGCCACCAATCCGGCGTTGGTTCAAGGCCAAATCACGGCGGGTTTCGGCCTGTTTGATTTGGTTCTCCGCCTGCTGCAGCTGGCTTTGCATGAAGGCGCGAGCGGCCTTCTTCTTCTCGTCTTCGCTGGCCGTCTCGGGGATCTGACCGGTTTGAACCCCCTGCTCGATCACCTGCTCCAGCACCTTGGGGTTGTCGAGCTGGGCCTTGGCCATCTCCAACTGGCCGCGTTGGGCCTGCAGGGACTGGTTGGTCTGATCGCTCAGGCTCTGATCACCGCCGATGGTGGCGGGAACCGTGAACAGCAGGGCCAGCGCCAGAACACCACTGATCACGCACACCGTCCAACGCAGGGGCGTCGGACCGGACTGGGGATCCTCGAGCCGCGCAGCGATCAGCATCAACAGCATCCCCACCAGAGCCATCGGCGACTGGGTGATCAGGGTGGAGCTCAGCAGCTGACGGAAGCTCTCATCGCCCCAACCGTTGACCGAGAGCACCGCCAGCAATTGCAGCGCCAGCAGCAGCACCAGGGTGATCCCTAGCCAGCGCAACAAACTGGAGAAGCGTCCTGCAACTGCTGAACTCACCGGGAGGGCCTTGGAAGTTGGGCAAGCGTAGGGGCGATCAACCGAAGCCACAGCCCCTTCCGGCTGGAGAGCTGGCCAGCGCCCTCAAGGCCCAGGCCTTGGAGTTGGGCTTCAACCTGGTGGGGATTGCCTCGGCGAGGGGCAGCGAGCGGATCCGCCTGCGCAACGCCGCCCTGCAGCGCTGGCTGAGCGCGGGGCATCAGGGCGAGATGGCCTGGATGCAGGACCCCAGACGGCAAGCCATTGAGGCCTTGCTGCCGGGGGTCCGCAGTGTTGTGGCGGTGGGGCTGAACTACTACGTCGATCGCCAGCCTGCGCCCGGCAGCTTGAAGGTGGCCCGCTATGGCTGGGGCCGGGACTACCACCGGGTGATCGATGGGCGCCTGCGGGCCCTGGGGCGTTGGCTCGAGAGCAACCAGCCGCAGACCCAGTGGCGCGCCTGCGTCGACAGCACACCCCTACTGGATAAGGCTTGGGCCGAGGAAGCGGGCCTGGGCTGGATCGGGAAACACAGCAACCTGATCAACCGCGACTGGGGCTCCTGGCTGCTGATCGGGCATCTGCTGACCGACCTGGAGCTCCCCGCTGATGAACCCGCTACGCCCCACTGCGGGGCCTGCCGCGCCTGCCTGGACGCCTGCCCGACTCAGGCCATCACCGAGCCGTTTGTTGTCGATGCCCGCCGCTGCATCGCCTTCCACACGATCGAGAACCGGGCGGACCAGTTGCCGGCAGACATCGCCTCGGACTTGAACGGCTGGGTGGCCGGCTGCGACATCTGCCAGGACGTCTGCCCCTGGAACCAGCAAGCACTGGTCTCCAGCACCGATCCCGATCTGCAGCCCAGGCCGTGGTGGCTGGATCTCCAAGGGGCTGACGCCCTGGGCTGGAGCGACGGCGAGTGGGACGAGAAGCTGCGGGCCTCCGCCCTGCGGCGGATCAAGCCCTCAATGTGGAGGCGAAACATTGCAGCAGCCCTAGGCTGAGCGCTCGATCGCCCTGCATCGATGGCCGCGCGCTGGTTGAAGGTTCTGGCCACAGCGCCCCTGATGCTGGCAAGCCTCACTGGGACCCCCGCCAAGGCGCTGGTGCCCTACGTCGTGCTGCCCAGCGAGCGCAACCTGGAAGCCGCTGGGCTGGGCATTGCCCAGGCCGCCAGCCGACTCTTGAAATTGGGCCAGGCGGAAGAGGCCGCCAGCCTCGCGGCGCTGACCGTTCAGCTGATCCCAACGGATGCCCGGGGATGGCTGCTGCTGGCGGAAGCCCAGTTGCGTAGTGGCGAGGACGCCGAAGCCTCCGCATCGCTCGAGCAGGCGCGCAACCTGGACCCCCGCAATGCCGGGATCCTCTTTGCCCAGGGCTCCCTGGCCCTCAAAGCCAACCAACCGGCCCGCGCCGTTGAGCTGATCCGCGAAGGTCAGCGCATCGACGACAAGAACGCCGGTTCCTACTTCGATCTCGGCAACGGCTACATCCTGCTGGGGGAATCCAAAGCGGCGCTCTCGGCCTTTGAGAGGGCCTCGAAGCTGCGCAGCGACTTCTGGGAGGCCATCAACAACCAGTCGCTGGTGCTCTACGAACAGCGCAAGGACGCCGAAGCGATCCAACGCTGGCGCTCCGTCCTGGCGATTCGGCCCACGGCAGCAGAACCGATGTTGGCCTTGGCTGCGGCACTCAATGCCCAAGACCCCAGCAACGGCGAGAGCCTGGACCTGGCCAAGCGCGCCCTAGCGGGTGATCCCAACTACGTGCTCAGCAGCTATCAACAGGAGCAGCTCTGGGGCACGCGCCTGCGCGAAGCCACCAGCGTTCTGCTGGCCAACGCGAGCTTGAAGGGCGATGTGGAGCGGGCTCAGGCCAATGCCGATGCTGAGCCCGCGGAACAACCTCGGTAGGCTGAGCCGCACTTTCTGACCTCGGATGGCCAAGGCGCGTCCCGAAAAGCCGCTGCCCGACCCATCCGACGAGCGTCGTATCCAGCCGATTGAGCTGCATCAGGAGATGCAGCGCTCCTATCTGGAATACGCCATGAGCGTGATCGTGGGACGGGCCTTGCCCGATGCCCGCGATGGCCTGAAGCCCGTGCAGCGGCGCATCCTGTTTGCGATGCATGAGCTGGGGTTGACCCCCGATCGCCCTTACCGGAAATGCGCCCGCGTCGTCGGCGACGTACTCGGCAAGTACCACCCCCACGGCGACCAAGCGGTCTATGACGCCCTGGTCCGGCTGGTGCAGACCTTCGCCAGCCGCAATCCCTTACTCGACG
>NZ_JAFMFX010000075.1:0-8077 GCF_017855895.1 Vulcanococcus sp. CPBay_Sum15L08_68
AACCAGCACCAAGCCAGCGGGCAAAGCGGGCGGGCTTGGTTTGAAATGGTGTGCAAGAGGAGTGCACTCCATGGCGGCCCTGGTTCCAGTGATTTTGTGTGGCGGTACTGGAACCCGCCTTTGGCCCCTATCGAGGGCCAGTTACCCCAAGCAGTACTGGGCCCTGGCGGGCCAAGGGGAAGAAACCCTGCTGCAGCAAACCCAGCAGCGACTTGAGGGCATCGCCAACCTCCAGCCGCCGCTGCTGATCTGCAACGAGGACCACCGCTTCATCGTCGCCGAGCAGATGCGCCAGATCGGCGTGGATCCCTCGGCGATCCTGCTGGAGCCCGTGGGCCGCAACACCGCCCCAGCCGTGGCGATCGCCGCCCTGCAGGCCATGGCCGCAGGCGATGACCCACTGCTGCTGGTGCTCGCAGCCGACCACGTGATTCGAGAAGGAGCCGCCTTCCGCCAGACGGTGCAAGCCGGTGTGGAAGCCGCTGAGGCGGGCCAACTGGTGACCTTCGGGATCGTGCCCACGGCCCCCGAGACCGGCTACGGCTACATCGAAGCCGCTCAACCGCTGGGGGATGCGGGCACCCCCGTGCCGATCGCCCGGTTTGTGGAGAAGCCCGACCGCGCCACCGCCGAAGGCTTCCTGGCCACCGGCCGCTTCACCTGGAACAGCGGCATGTTCCTGTTCAAGGCCAGCGTGATCCTGGCGGAACTGGAGCGGCTGGCCCCCGAGGTGGTCCAGGCCTGCCGCAGTGCCTTGGCCCAGGGCGGCTCAGACCTGAACTTCCAACGGCTGGAGAAGGAGGCCTTTGGCCAGTGCCCCAACGTCGCCATCGACGTGGCGGTGATGGAGAAGACCGACCGCGGTGCCGTCCTGCCGTTGCAGGCGGGCTGGAGCGATGTCGGCAGCTGGAGTGCCCTCTGGGAAACAGCTGATCAAGACGAGCAGGGCAATGTCCTGCGGGGGCGGGTCATCAGCGAGAACAGCCGCAACTGCTACCTGCGCAGCGAGCACCGCCTGGTGGTGGGTCTGGGCGTGGAAGACCTGGTGGTGGTGGAAACCAATGACGTGGTGCTGGTCGCCAAACGGGATCAGGCCCAGAACGTCAAAAGCATCGTCGGCCTGCTCGAGCAAAGCGGAGCACCGGAGAGCAAGGCCCACCGCAAGATCTACCGGCCCTGGGGTGCCTACGACGGCATCACCGAGGGCGATCGCTGGCAGGTCAAGCGCATCAGCGTGAACCCTGGGGCTTCGCTCTCACTGCAGATGCACCACCACCGGGCTGAGCACTGGATCGTGGTGCAAGGAACCGCCGTCGTCGAGAAGGACGGCGTTGAAGAGCTGGTGGGCGAGAACCAAAGCACCTACATCCCCCTGGGCTGCAAGCACCGGCTCTCGAACCCGGGCAAGATCCCGGTCGAGATGATCGAAGTGCAGAGCGGCCCCTACCTGGGTGAGGACGACATCGTCCGCTTCGAGGACCTCTACGGGCGCAGCGCCTGAGGGGCTACTCGACCGTCACGCTCTTGGCGAGATTGCGGGGCTGATCGACATCCAGCCCCCGGTGGGCTGCGATGTGATAGCTCAGCAGCTGCATCGGCACGACCGTCAGCAGCGGGCTGAGCAACTCATCCACCTCCGGCACCGGCAACAGGGTGTCGAACAGCTCGGCATCCGGGCAATTGGGGGCAACGCCCACCAATTGGGCATCGCGGGCCTTGGCCTCTTGGGCATTGCTGAGCACCTTGTCGAACACCGTGCCTGGGACGGCGATCGAGACCACGGGCACCCGGGCGTCCAGCAGGGCGATCGGGCCGTGCTTCATCTCGCCGGCGGGGTAGCCCTCGGCATGGATGTAGCTGATCTCCTTGAGCTTCAGCGCCCCCTCAAGGGCAATCGGATAGTTGATGCCCCGGCCCAGGAAGATCACGTCCTGGGTGTCCGCGAACAGATGGGCCATCTGCTCACAGCGGCCGTCATGGTCATCCACCAAGCTGCGCAATTGCTGGGGAAGATCCCGCAGACCAGCCGTCAGCTGCTGCAGGGCTTCGGCGCCGAGAACCCCAGGCCGTCCAGAGCGACGTTCGGCAAAGGCAATGGCCAAGCCGTAGAACGCCAACAACTGACCCAGGAAGGTCTTGGTGGCGGCAACACCCACCTCGATGCCGGCACCGATGTCGAGGATCTGATCAACCATCCGGCCCAGGGAGCTTTCAGGGCGGTTCGTGATCCCCAGCAGACGGGGGGCGAAGGCCGGATCGGCAACGGCTCGGCGCCGCTCCTGCTCCATCGCGAGAGCAGCCAAGGTGTCTGCCGTTTCACCCGATTGGGTCACACCGATGGTGAGGGTGTTCGGCGCCAGCGGTGGCGGGGCGTAGCGGAATTCGCTGGCATAGAACACGCTGGTCGGAATCCCGGCCAGCTGCTCCAGGAGATAGGCCCCCACCAAGGCGGCATGGCGGCTGGTGCCGCAGGCGAGAACCTGGATGCGCTCAATCCCTTCAAACACGCTCTCATCGAGCGGCAAGGCCACCCGCGCGGATGCATCGGGGAGATGTCGAGCAACCCAAAGGGCGGCGGTCTCGGGCTGCTCATGGATTTCCTTGAGCATGAAGTGACGGAAGCTGCGCTTGTCCGCCACGTGATCCGTGCCGCTCAGGAGGGTGGGAGCCCGCTGCACCCGCGCTCCGGCCTCGTCATAGAGCTCGATTCCGAGGGGGGTGAGCAGCGCCACCTCCCCGTCTTCCATCGGCAGGATCGTGCGCGTAAAGCCAGCCAGAGCCGGGGTATCACTGGCGCAGAGGAATTCCCCTTCCCCCAGGCCAATCAGCAAAGGCGCTGCTTTGCGGGCCACCACCAGGGCACCCGGGAGCGCAGCCCAAACCACGGCCAAGGCGTAGGCCCCATGCAGCCGCGGCAAAACCGCTTGCACGGCCTCAAGCAGGAGCTGGGGAGAGGCGGCGTGGCCCAGGGCCTCCAACCGATCGAGCTCTTGGCTCAGCAGATGGGGAATGACCTCGGTGTCCGTGTCCGAGCGGAAGACCACACCCTTGGCCTGGAGCTCCTCACGCAGGCTTCTGTAGTTCTCGATGATCCCGTTCTGCACCACGGCCAGACGACGGGGACCATCGAGGTGGGGGTGGGCATTGCGTTCTTCCGGCTTGCCGTGGGTCGCCCAACGGGTGTGGCCAATGCCGCACTGCCCCTGGGCCCCCTGCGCCTCAAAACGAGCCGTGAGGTTGGCGAGCTTGCCTTCAGCGCGCAGACAGGCCAAGCCGGACTCGTCCGCCACCGTGGCGATTCCCGCGGAGTCATAGCCCCGGTATTCGAGCTGACGCAGACCCTCCAAGAGGAGCGGTGCCGCCTCGCGCGAACCAATCACCGCAACGATGCCGCACATAGCGCCTGGAACCAATAAAAAAGCCCGGCTGGGCCGGGCTTGAGCTTATGGGAGCTGGGCTCAGTAAGCCAGGCCCATGGAGCGGGTGGTTTCGTCGCCGAGGTAGACGCGAATGGAGAGGAAGTCGGTGGGGCAAGCGGTCTCACAGCGCTTGCAACCGACGCAATCTTCGGTGCGGGGAGACGAGGCGATCTGGCCGGCCTTGCAGCCATCCCAGGGCACCATCTCGAGAACATCGAGAGGACATGCCCGAACGCACTGGGTGCAGCCGATGCAGGTGTCGTAAATCTTGACGGCGTGGGACATGTCGTCTGTGGACGCGACGCCCAAGGTACCCATGGCAATCAGCATCCAAGCCACAGGCCTCCCTGGCCGTCATCCTTGTTCATACGGGGGGTGCCTGGCACACATACCCGTAGGATGCGGCGTCCGACACTCCGGCCATGTCCCAGGAAGCGATCTTCGAGAAAGTCCGCTCGATCGTTGTTGAGCAGCTGAGCGTTGACGCCGGCGAAGTGAAGCCCGAATCCAACTTCCAGAACGATCTGGGCGCTGACTCGCTCGACACCGTTGAACTCGTGATGGCCCTGGAAGAGGCCTTCGATATCGAGATTCCCGACGAAGCCGCTGAAGGCATCGCCACCGTTGGCGACGCCGTCAAATACATCCTGGACAAGCAGGCCTGAGGAAGGAATTGATGGTGGAGGGTCTCCGCCGCGTCGTCGTCACCGGCCTTGGCGCGGTCACACCAATTGGTAATGACGTCACTTCCTACTGGGAAGGACTGAGTAGCGGTCGTAACGGGGTTGCGCCGATCACCCTGTTTGACGCGTCTGCCCATGCCTGCCGCTTTGCGGCTGAGGTGAAGGATTTCGATCCCTCCGCCTACATCGAGCCCAAAGAAAGCAAGCGCTGGGATCGGTTTTGCCAGTTCGGGGTGGTTGCCGCCAAGCAGGCTGTGGCCCATGCAGGTCTGACCATCGACGACAGCAACGCCCATCGGATCGGAACCGCGATCGGTTCTGGCGTGGGCGGTCTTCTGATGATGGAGACCCAGGCCCACGTGCTGGCAGACAAGGGTCCGTCTCGGGTGAGCCCTTTCACCGTTCCGATGATGATCCCGAACATGGCCACTGGCCTGACGGCGATCGCCATTGGCGCCAAGGGCCCCAGCAGTGCTGTGGCTACGGCCTGCGCCGCCGGCTCCAATGCCATCGGTGATGCCTTCCGGTTGATCCAGCTGGGTCAAGCCGACGCGATGGTCTGCGGTGGCGCCGAATCCGCCATCACCCCGTTGGGAGTGGCTGGATTCGCCAGCGCCAAGGCTTTGTCATTCCGCAACGACGATCCGGCAACCGCCAGCCGGCCCTTCGATGCCGAGCGTGATGGCTTTGTGATCGGCGAGGGCGCAGGCGTGCTGGTTCTTGAGAGCCTCGAGCACGCCCAGGCCCGCGGGGCCGAGATCCTCGCTGAGGTGGTTGGCTACGGCATGACCTGTGATGCCCACCACATCACCTCACCCACCCCCGGTGGCGTGGGCGGGGCTGAGGCCATGCGCCTGGCTCTTCAAGACGCACGCATCGAGGCCGATGCGGTCGACTACGTCAACGCCCACGGCACCAGCACCCCGGCCAATGACTCCAACGAGTCCTCGGCGATCAAGTCCGCGCTCGGGGATCGGGCCAAGCAGATTCCCGTGAGCTCGACCAAGTCGATGACCGGTCACCTGCTGGGCGGCAGCGGCGGCATTGAAGCCGTTGCCGGGGTCCTGGCGATTGGCCACAACGTGGTGCCGCCTACGATCAACTACCAAAATCCGGATCCGGCCTGTGATCTGGATGTCGTTCCCAATCAGGCCCGGGAACACAAACTGAACGTGGTGCTTTCGAATTCCTTTGGGTTCGGCGGCCACAACGTTTGCCTGGCGTTCCGCCGGTTCACCTAGCCCGCGGTCTCCCCCGCCCGTACACCCTTCCCTTACCCGTAACCCATGGTCGTCGCTCCCGCTTCTGTCGACACGCTCTGCGTCAACAGCATCCGCTTCCTGGCCGTCGACGCGATCAACAAGAGCAACTCCGGCCACCCCGGACTGCCCATGGGTTGCGCTCCCATGGCCTACACCCTGTGGGACAAGTTCCTCAAGCACAACCCCAAGAACCCCAAGTGGTTCAACCGTGACCGCTTTGTGCTCTCGGCCGGCCACGGCTGCATGCTGCTGTACGCGCTGCTGCACCTGAGCGGCTACGACTCGGTCACGATCGAGGACATCAAGCAATTCCGCCAGTGGGGCTCCAAGACCCCTGGTCACCCCGAGACCTTCGAGACCGCCGGCGTCGAAGTCACCACCGGTCCCCTGGGTCAGGGCATCGCCAACGCTGTCGGCCTGGCCATGGCCGAGGCACACCTGGCGGCCAAGTTCAACAAGCCCGACTGCACGCTCGTTGATCACACCACCTACGTGATCATGGGCGACGGCTGCCACCAAGAAGGTGTCAGCGGTGAAGCTGCGTCCCTGGCCGGTCACCTGGGTCTGGGCAAACTGATCGCCCTGTACGACGACAACCACATCACCATCGACGGAAACACCAACGTTTCCTTCACCGAGGATGTGCTGAAGCGCTACGAGGCCTACGGCTGGCACACCATCCACGTTCAGGACGGCAACACCGACCTGGGCGCCATCGCCAAGGCAATTGAAGAGGCCAAGGCCGTCACCGATCGTCCTTCGATGATCAAGGTGACCACCACCATCGGCTACGGCTCCCCCAACAAGGCCAACACCGCCGGTGTGCACGGCGCCGCTCTGGGTGCTGACGAAGCAGCCCTGACCCGCCAGAACCTGGGTTGGAACTACGGCGAATTCGAAGTTCCTCAGGAGTCCTACGACCAGTGGCGCAAGGCCATCGAGCGTGGCGCCGCCGCTGAGGCCGCCTGGAACGCCACCCTGGCTGACTACCGCAGCAAGTACCCCACTGAAGCCGCTCAGTTCGAGCGTCAGCTGCGTGGTGAACTGCCCCAGGGCTGGGATGCAAACCTCCCCAGCTACACCCCTGACGACAAGGGTGTGGCCACCCGGATGCATTCCTACAACTGCCTGAATGCCATCGGCCCCAACCTGCCCGAGCTGATCGGTGGTTCTGCTGACCTGACCCACTCCAACCTCACCGACATCAAGGGTGAGTCCGGTTTCCAGAAGGGTGCCGAGGGCAACCGCTACCTGCACTTCGGTGTGCGCGAGCACGCCATGGGCGCCATCCTGAATGGCCTCGCCTATCACGGCAGCGGCCTGGTTCCCTACGGCGGCACCTTCTGCGTCTTCGCTGGCTACATGGTGGGCGCCATGCGCCTGTCCGCCCTGAGCGAACTGGGCGTGATCTATGTCCTGACCCACGACTCCATCGGTCTGGGTGAAGACGGCCCCACCCACCAGCCGATCGAGACCCTGGCCAGCCTGCGTTCGATCCCGAACATGCTGGTGATCCGCCCCGGCGACGGCAACGAAACCAGCGGTGCCTACAAGGTCGCCGTGGCCAACCGTCACCGCCCCACCGTGCTGTTCCTCAGCCGTCAGGCGATGGCCAACCAGGCCAACTCCAACGCCGACCACGTGGCCAAGGGTGGCTACATCCTTGAGGACAGCAACGGCACCCCCGATCTGATCCTGATCGGCACCGGCACCGAGCTCGACCTCTGCGTCCAGGCCGCTGCCCAGCTGCGCGCCGAAGGCAAGAACGTCCGCGTGGTGTCCATGCCCTGCGTGGACCTGTTCGAAGAGCAAGACGCCGCCTACCGCGAGAGCGTCCTGCCCGCCGCTTGCCGCAAGCGTCTGGTGGTCGAGGCCTCCAGCAGCTTCGGCTGGCACAAGTACACCGGCTTCGAAGGCGACACCGTCTCCATCGACCGCTTCGGTGCTTCCGCCCCCGGCCCGCTGCTGATGGAGAAGTTCGGCTTCACCGTCGACAACGTGGTTGCCAAAGCCAAGGCCCTGGGCTGATTAGGCAAGAATCATTGATTCCACTCAAAGCCCCGCCGATGGCGGGGCTTTTTTGTGCCCACACAACCTGATGAATCAGCAATAAAAAACCCGGGCTTTCGCCCGGGTCCTGAACTCAAACAAGAAGCGTGGAATTAAACAGCAGCGACTTCACTATTGCTCTGCTGTTCAGCAAGGACTTTCTCAAGCCCCTCTAGATCTTCTTCCGTGATCTTGGTCTGCATCGGGCAGTGCTTGGGTCCACACATCGAGCAGAACTCAGCCTGCTTGTAGATATCAGCCGGCAGGGTTTCGTCGTGATACTCACGGGCCCGTTCGGGATCCAAGGACAGTTCGAACTGCTTGTTCCAGTCGAAGGCGTAGCGAGCGCGGCTCAGCTCGTCGTCACGATCGCGGGCACCGGGGCGGTGACGGGCGATGTCGGCGGCGTGGGCGGCGATCTTGTAGGCGATCAGGCCTTCACGCACGTCCTCTGCATTGGGCAGACCCAGGTGCTCCTTGGGGGTGACATAGCAGAGCATCGCCGTGCCATGCCAGCCGGCCATGGCCGCACCGATGGCTGAGGTGATGTGGTCGTAACCGGGGGCGATGTCGGTGACCAGAGGACCGAGCACATAGAAGGGTGCCTCGTTGCACTCCTCCATCTGCTTTTTGACGTTGAACTCGATCTGGTCCAACGGCACGT
>NZ_JAFMFX010000076.1:0-8008 GCF_017855895.1 Vulcanococcus sp. CPBay_Sum15L08_68
TGTCCCACATCTCCACCGGCGGTGGCGCCAGCCTCGAGCTGCTGGAAGGCAAGGTCCTCCCCGGCGTGGCCGCCCTCGACGAAGCCTGATCTCCACTGGCGATTCAGCGACTGGGGCCCCGAGGGGCCCCTTTTTTTGTGCCTCCTCCAGCTACGGGCGCTCCAGGGAGTGGGCCGTCAGCACCACGGCGAATCCCCGCTCCGACTGCAGGCGACTCAGCCCCCCGCCATGGCTGGCAGCGACCCGAGCCGCGATGGCGAGCCCCAGACCGCAGTGGCCGCTGCCGCCCCGGGCCCGGTCCAAGCGCTGAAACGGCATCAAGGCTTGAGCCCACTGCTCGGCAGGAATGCCATCGCCTTGATCCCAGACCTCAATGCGAAAACCATCCGCCGCCTCCGGACGCAGGACCAACCGCAGCGGGGCCTGTCCATGGCTCAGGGCGTTCTCGATCAAATTCCCCACCGCTCGCCCCAGGGCCACCGGCTGCACCCGCGCCTCCATCGGGGTGAGATCCAGCTGCACCTGGTCCGCCTCGAGGGGAGCGGTCAACTCCGCCAACCACTGATCCAGGGGCAACTGCACGGGCTGCTCCGCATCCCCGCCTCCGGCAAACAACAGGAACTGACTGGTGATGCGCTCGAGCGCATCCAGGTCCGCCTCCGCTGGCCGCTGGTCCGCCAAACGCAGGCGCAGACGGGTCAGGGGGCTTTTCAGGTCATGGGCGATGCCCGCGAGCATCGTTGTGCGCTCACGGTCATTGCTGGCCAGGCGCTCGACCATGGCGTTAAAGCGGCCCGTCAACGAGCGGACCACCCGAGCCCCCCGCTCCGGCAGAGCGGGCTGCTGGCCGGACCGCCCCACGGAACCCAGGGCCTGCTCCAATTGCTGCAGGGGGGTTTGCACCTCGCGCCAGAGGAACAGAAACGAGGCAGAGATGCTCCCGGTCAACAAGGACAACCCCAGCAAGAGGGGATCAGGGGGCCAGCGCTGAGCCGGCCCCACGGGGGTGAACAACCAGATCGGCTCCAGGGGCGACAGCAACTCGACCCACAGGCCGGGCGCCAGACTTTGGGCCGGTAGCACCGGCGGACAGGGCCGCACCCGCTGGCAGAGCTCCTGCTGCAGCAGCCGCGCTTGCCGCTGCAAACGTCCATCGCCACTGACGGGAGGGAAGGGGCCGACCCGCAACGGCAATCCACTCAGACGGGCCAGGGCCTCGGGCGGCAGGCGATCGAGTGCCAACTCCCCGAGCTTCAGGTTGAAGGCCACCTCGGGACCCATCTGGGCAATCTGCGCCCGCTCCAAGCGCTGGGCCAGCAGCGATTGCAGAACCACCAGAGCCAGGGCGGAGATGCCCGCGCCCGCCAGGACGTACTTAACGGGTGCGTGCTTGGCCATCGGGCACAAAGACGTAGCCGTAACCCCAGACCGTCTGCAGGTAGCGGGGCCGTGTGGGATCGGGCTCCACCAGCTTGCGGACCCGGGAGACCTGGACATCCATGCTGCGGCTGTCGGTCTCCGATTCCGGACCCCGGGCCAACTCAATCAGACGCTCCCGGGACAGGGGCCGATGGGGGTGCTGGACAAAAGCCGCGAGCAGGCTGAACTCCCCGCTGGTGATCACAACGGGATGGGCATTGCGCTCCAAGCTGCGGTTGGCCAAATCCAGCCGGTTCTCGCCGAACTCCACCACCTGTCCCTCCGCCAGCGGCGTGCCCGCAGGCAGGGCGACGCGCCGCCGAAGGACCGCCTCAATCCGCGCCGTGAGCTCCCGGGGCAGGAAGGGTTTACCCAAGTAGTCGTCGGCCCCCTGCTCTAGCCCAATGATCCGATCGATGCCGTCCCCTTTGGCCGTCAACATCACCACCGGCAGGTCATCGCCGCCATCCCGCAGACGGCGCAGCAGGGTCAGACCGTCCTCCCCAGGAAGCATGACGTCGAGCACCACCAAATCGGGCCGCTGGCTCTCCAGCCGGACCATCAGTTGCTCACCGCTACTGAGGCAGCGCACGTCGTAGCCCTGATCGGTCAGATAGGTGCCGACCAAGCGCCGCTGCTCCGCATCGTCATCCACCACCCAGATGCGTTGGGGAGTGCTCCGTGCAGGCACGGCCATGGGGCTGCAGGCGCAACATCTGTCCCGACTGTATGGAGATCAAGCTGCGGAAATCGCGCTAGACAGATCTGGTCACACCTTGCCGAGCGGCCAGGCCGATTGCAGCGAGCAGGGCTCCATAGCCTGATGCCATGAGGCGCCACCGCTCCTGTTTCCTGCTTGCCGCTGGCGCCGGCCTGCTCTTGGCCTTCCCCCTGGGCTTGCAGGCTCAGACGCCGCAGGAACTCAAGGCCTATGAACGGCGCCTGCAACAGCTCTTCGAGCAACTGGACCGGGACGGCAACCGACGACTCGAGCGCCAGGAGGTTCAAGGGCAGCCCTACCTCCAGCGTCATTTCGACCGCCTCGACCAGAACCGCCGCGGCTACCTGACCCCCGCGGATCTCAAGCCCAGTAACAAGGTGCCGCCCCCGCGCGCCGAGCGGGTCCTGCGTAAGGCCGACCAGAACGGCGATGGCCGCATCGACCAACAGGAAGCCCAGGGCTACCCCTGGCTGCGCAAGCACTTCCAGACCATCGACCAGAACGGCGATGGCAGCCTGGATCGCGGCGAACTCAACACCCTCTCCAAACCAGCCCATGCCAACTGATGTGAGCTGTCTGGGCCTTGGAGCCCTGGGTGCCCCCATGGCCCGCAACCTGCTGCGGGCCGGATGGAGCCTGACGGTCTTCAACCGCACTGCCGCTCCCGCACAATCCCTGGAGGCGGCGGGTGCCCAGCGGGCGATGACGGTGGCTGAGGCGGCGGCCGCATCGCCGTTGCTGCTGCTCTGCTTAAGCGATGACCAGGCGGTCGACGAGGTGCTGGCCCTGGCGAAGGGCCACCTGCAGCCTGGGGCGCTGGTGATCGACTGCTCCACCATCAGCCCAGGCACCAGCCAACGCCTCGCCGGCGAGCTCGCGACGCAGGGGGTGGACTACATCGATGCTCCGGTGACCGGCGGCACCGAAGGAGCCGAAGCCGGAACCCTACGGGTGTTGATCGGGGCTGAGCTGGACCAGCTCGAGCGGGCTCGGCCGCTCCTGGAGGTCATTGGCGGCAGCCTGCATCACTTCGGCCCCGTGGGAGCAGGGCAGCAGGCCAAGGCGGTCAATCAGGTGTTGGTGGCCGGCAGCTATGCCGCCGTCGCTGAAGCCCTGGCCCTCGCCGATCGCCTGGGGCTACCGCAAGACGCCCTGGTGCAGGCCCTGAAGGGTGGCGCCGCTGGCTCCTGGGCCCTGGAGAACAGGAGCCAACAGATGATCAACGACTCCTATCCGTTGGGGTTCAAGTTGGCCTTGCACCGCAAGGACCTCGGCATCGCCCTGGGTGCCGCGGCCGAGGCCCAGCTGGAGCTTCCGATCTGCGAACGGGTGGCCGCCCTAGAGGACGAGCTGATCGAGCAGGGCTGCGGTGAGCTGGATGTCTCCGCGCTGGCCCGTTGGTTTAAAGGGTGAGCTCGGAGCGCTTGGCGACCACCCGGACCTGCTTGGACGCCGCGACGATCCCCTTGGGGTGAACCAACAGCACCGCCCAGGTCTGACTGCCCGGCTGGAAAGGGGCCTGCACGGTCTTGAACAGGCCGCCGCCACCGAGGGCCTCAAGCTGCAGGTCAGGAGCCTGCAGCCGCAGCAACTCGCTGACGGTGACGGGCTTGATCGCCCCGGCAACCACCGCACCGTTGAGGGGGTCGTCAAAGATCACGTCGAGGTCGTAGCGCTGCCCGGTCAGCACGGCATCGGGGATCAACAAGCTGACCTTGAGGTTGGGGTCACCGCTGCGCAGGATCGAATTGGATTCGATCACGTCCTGGCTGTTGAAGCGATCGCCACTGGATCCCAGCACCAGCTTCTGGGTGGCTTCAAAGCGGAATTTGTAGGGCCCCTGCTTACGGCTACCGGCAACGGTGACGAGGGTGGTGGGCCGTCCGTCCTTGAGGGAGACCCCGGGGCTCACCTGCCAACTGGCATCGGGAAACTGAGCGCGCAAGAAGTCGCGGCGCTGCAACACCAACGCGGGATCCAGGCCATTACCGGCCTCGAGCAGGGCCGAGATCTCCGAGGAGGAGCCGTTGTTCAGGGCCTCCTGCAGGGCCTGCAGGCTGGGCGCCGCCCGAAGGGGAGCCCCCATGGCCAGACCCGTCAGAGCGAGGGCGGCAGCCAGGAAGGAGCGCAACTGCACGGGAGCTCAACGGGGAGGTGCCCTTAAGTTAGGCGCGCTCATCAGCGATGCCCATGTCACGCCTGTTGATCGCTGCCAGCGGCACCGGCGGGCATCTCTTCCCAGCCCTCGCCGTGGCCCAGGCCCTGCCCTCGGACTGGGAGATCCAGTGGCTCGGTGTTCCCGACCGGCTGGAGACCGAGCTAGTTCCCCAGGACTACCGGCTGCACACCGTCGATGCCGGCGGCCTTCAGGGCCGGGGACTGCGCAAGCTCACCAACCTGCTGCGCCTGCTGGGCGCCACCGTCACGGTGCGGCGCTTGATCCGCCGGGAACGCATCCGTCTGGTCTTCAGCACCGGCGGCTACATCGCTGCACCGGCGATCCTGGCGGCCCGCTGGTGCGGGGTGCCGGTGGTGCTGCATGAATCCAATGGCGTCCCAGGAAAAGTCACGCGTCTGTTCGGGCGGCTCTGCAGCCAGGTCGCCGTCGGACTACCCCAGGCGGCAGAGCGCCTGCAGGGCTGCCGCCCGCGGGTGACGGGCACCCCGGTACGCCGGGAGTTTCTGCAGGCGGCACCACTCCCGAATTGGGTCCCGGCGGGAGCGGGCCCACTGCTGCTGGTCATGGGCGGCAGCCAGGGTGCCGTGGGGCTCAACCGCATGGTCCGGCCCCTGCTGCCCCGACTGCTGAACCTGGGCTGCCGGGTGGTCCACCTGAGCGGCAACAACGACCCCGAGAGCGGTCAACTGCAACACCCCCGCTACGCCGAGCGACCCTTCAGCGACGAGGTGGCCGGCTTGCTGCAACACGCCGATCTGGTGATCAGCCGTGCGGGTGCCGGCAGCCTGAGCGAATTGGCGGTCTGCGGGAGTCCAACGATCCTGGTCCCCTACCCCCAAGCAGCGGACAAGCACCAGGACGCCAACGCCGGTGCCGCCGCGGCCGTCGGTGCTGCAGTGATCGTCTGGCAGCACCCCCCCGAGCATCCCGCCCTGGAGCGCACCCTCTGGCGCCTACTCGGTCCCAGGCTGCGGGGCTGCGATCCGGTGATCGACCCCCTACTGCAGTTGCGCCGCGGCATGGAGCAGTTGGCCGTGCGCGATGCCGAAGCACTGATCGCAGGACTACTGCAGGAGCTCAGCGCCTAGGGCCCGCAGCAGACGCCTGTTGCCCGAGCGGTTCTGGTAGCCGATCCGCAACCAGGACTCGCCAAGCCCGGCGAAGGATCGGCAATCGCGCACCAGGATGCGATGTCGCCGCTCCAACGCCTCCCGAAGCGGCTGCAGGGAACCCTGCTCAGCGCGCAGCAACAGGTAATTGACCGCTGACGGGTAAGGGTGAATGCCAGGCAACGCCCGCAGGCGCTGCTGCAACCACTGGCCCTCCTGCACCACCCAGGCCTGCACGCGGGAGCACCAGCGCTGGTAAGCGCGGGGATCGCTCAGCAGGGCATCGGCCAAGGCTCCAGCCCAGGTATTGATGGGCCAGGGATCCCGCCAGCCGGCCCAACGCTGCAGCCGCTCGGGCTGGGCCACGGCATAGCCGAGCCGAACCCCAGCAATTCCGTACAGCTTGGTCAGGCTGCGGATGACGATCAGGTTGGGGTGCTCCGCCACCAGCGGAATCAAGGACTGTTGCTCCCCGCCTGGCACCAACGGCAGGAAGGCCTCGTCGCAGATCACCAGGCGATGACGCGCCAGCAGCGGGCTCAAGGACGCGCGGCTCCAGAGCTGGCCGGTGGGGTTATGGGGGTTGGTGATCCAGAGCACCTCCGCAGGGCCGTCGGCTGGAAACGGTTGCGGGAATGCGGCGTCCCACTCCAGGGGAAGGGCCAAGGGCCGCTGCTGGCCGCCCCAACACTGAAGAGCGCGCGCGTAATCAGCGAAGCCCGGCTGGGGCAACAGCGACAGACCACCGCTGGCCGCATCACGGGCGGCCCAGGTGAACAGTTCGGCCGCGCCATTGCCCGGGAGCACCAGCTCCGGATCCAAGTCATGCAGCCGCGCGATCTGATGGCGCAGCCGCCAGTGGCTGCGGTCGGGATAGGCCCGCAGATCCACCTGCCGCAGGGCCCGCCGGGCCGCCCGCGGCAGGGCGAAGGGCGCCAGGGACGCGCTGGCATCCAGGATCTGATCCGGCCGGCAGCCCAAGCGCCGCGCCGTCGCCTCCAAGTTGCCGCCGTGGGCTTCCATCCCCCCAGCCTGATCGACGGGGGGAGAGATGACCGTTAGAACAGCGCCAGTTCGGCCGCACCAGCCCATGGCTCGCCTGCGTCTCCATCTGGCCGGCTTGGCTTTGGTGCTGGGGAGCGGAGCCGCCCAGGCGGCCGATGACCAAGCGGTGATTCGCACCCTGGATCAACGCTCCTGCGAGCGCTGCATGCTGCAGGACGCCGACCTGGTCCATGCCGACCTGCGGGACGCACAGCTGCAAGGGGCCCAGTTGGAGCGGGCCAACCTCAGCGGAGCGCGCCTGGATGGAGCCGACCTGAGGGAGAGCAACCTGCGCTTCACCAGCCTGGCCGGCGCATCCCTGCGGGGAGCGGATCTACGGGGCTCAGTGCTGGAGGGGACCGATCTACGCAACAGCGACCTCTCCGGTGCACGCCTGGACCCCGGCGCCCTCGAGGGCAGCCATTGGCAAGGGGCCCGCGGGGTCGGCGCCGCAGTCCACAGCTATGCCGCCCTCCACAACGCCGGCGTCCAAGCGGCGGAAGCCGGCCGCTTTCCAGAGGCCGAGCAGTTCTTCAGCCAGGCGATTGAACGGCTCCCCAACGCCGCGGTGAGCTGGATGGCCCGGGGGGTCAGTCGCGCCGAGCAGGGCCAGTTCAGCCTGGCTGCCCAGGACCTGCGCTATGCCGGCCGGCTCTACAGCGAGCTGGGGGCGCTCCAGCAGGCCAAGTCACTGGAGGAGGCAGCAACCACCCTGCTCAAGCCGACCAAGAAGGCGAAGGGAGGCAATGGCATGGGCAGCGCCCTGCTGGGGGGACTGATGGCCGCCTTCAAGATGGTGGCGCCGATCGCCGCCAAGGCCGCCCTACCGGGCTCGATTTAGTAGGGCGAGACCAACTGACGGGCTTCTGGCGTCGCGGCTTGGTAGCCGTAGCCGAAGTTGCCGCCGTTGTCGTCGCGGATGATGCGCGGCGACACCAAGATCACCAGCTCGCGCTTCTCACGCCTGTTGATCGAATCCCGGAAGAACTGACCAACAAAGGGAATATCTCCGAGCACGGGCCACTTGCGCACCACGGCCTGGTCGTAATCAGAAATCACACCCGTCAGGATCAAGGTCTGGCCATCGCGCACACGCACCTCGCCGGTGTCCAAGCGACGGGTCGTCAAGGTGTTCACGGTGCCGCAGCCTTCAATGCGCACGTCCGTCGCAATCACCGCCGAGATCTCCGGTGACATCGAGAAGGTGACAAAGCCGTTGTCATCAATGCGGGAGACCCGCGCGCCAAAGGTCAAACCTGCCGTCCCAAACTCCGGCTGACAGCTATTCGGGGCACCGTTTTGCCCGGCCTGCACGGTGTAACTAACAATCTCCTGGGCCCCCACCGTCACAAAGGACTCGTTGGCAAAGGGACGACCAATGGAAGCCGTGTTGAGTGCAGCGGTGCCCGAACCGCCAACGGTGACCGCCGCACCGGAAGCGATCGGCTCGGAATTCTCGTTAATGATCAGGGTCGGCGAAGCCAGAACCTTGGTCGTGTTCGACTCAATCAGACCTCGGACGAAATCGAAGTAGTT
>NZ_JAFMFX010000077.1:0-7665 GCF_017855895.1 Vulcanococcus sp. CPBay_Sum15L08_68
GCGGTCCAGGTCGCGCAGGAACGCCACGGGGAACCAGGCGTTCTGCCAGCGGTTGGAGGACATCAGGCGCTGAAACTCTTGCGGGCGGGGATTGGATAGGGAATGCGGCGATGGCGCATCCGCCGCCACACCCGAACGAAGGCGCGGACCAACAGCTCCAACTCTGCAGGGGTCAGGCCGCTGTCTGTGAGTTGGCCATCGCGCCAGCGGGCCTCGACGATGCTGCGCACCACATCGCGGGCCTGGGTTTCGCTGGTGTCGGGGGGGAGCGAGCGCAGGGCCGCCTCGCAGCCATCGGCCAGCATCAACACCGCCGTCTCCCGGCTCCTGGGTGTTGGACCGCGGTAGCGGTAATCCTCCTCGCGGATCTGGGGATCACGCCGGCGGGCTTCATGGAGGAAGTAGCCCATCTTCAACGTCCCCTGGTGTTCAGGGATGAAGTCCGCCAGGGGTTTGGGCAGCCGGTAGCGCTTTGCCAACTTGAGGCCCTCATCCACGTGGGCCTGGAGGATCCCCGCACTCAGTTGGGGGTCATCGAGTTGGTCGTGGGGGTTGTCGCCCCCCTCTTGGTTTTCGATGAACCACTGGGGGCCATGGAGTTTGCCCACGTCGTGATACAGCGCCCCCGTGCGGGTCAAGTCGATGTCGGCGCCGATGGAGCGGGCCCCCTCTTCGGCTAGGCCGCAGATCATCAAGGTGTGCTCGAAGGTGCCCGGGGCTTCGCAGGAGAGACGCCGCAGCAGTGGCCGCTCCAGATCCGCCAATTCCATCAAGCGACTGCGGGTCAGGAGGTCAAAAAAGCTCTCGACCATCGGGCCGATCAGCAGGACCCCCAGCAGCAGGCCGCCCAGCACCAGCGCTTCTCCGGTGAGGTCCGATCCGATCGGGAGGCCCCCCTCCCGAACACCGCGGAAGAGCTCCAGCTGCAGCAGCAACCATTCAGCCAGGAGCGCACCCAGTGGCACCAGCAGGGCCAGCTGCAGCAGCTGGGCGCGGTTGCGTTGGCGATCCGCCAGGACGGCGGTGATGGCGGCCACGGCCGCCGCGATCAAAATCCGCTGGTCAAAAAAGGGAGAGAGGGGAAGCGGCCAGAGCAGGCTGGCCATCGCCAGCCAGGCCAGTCCGGCGGTGGTTCCCAGTCCCTGGGCGAGCAGGAGCGTCGGCGGAACGAGCAGTGCCAGGGGGCTGGCGGCCGCACCGAGCCAGAGCTTCAGGCCTTGGACGAGCGCCAGCAGGCCCAGGGCGAGGAGCGCCTGACGGGGCTCCAGGCTGACCCGGCGGTTTCGGATCAGCAGCACCATCACGCTGGAGGCGGCCAGGGCTTCCGCGAAGTGCTGCAACCAGGCGCCAATCAGGGGGCGCCGGTTCACGAGGCCGAAGTAGTCGAGGACCGCATAGGCCTGCTGACTGATCGGTTCTCCCTGCCGGGCGATCAGTTCACCCTTCCTGACTTGAATGGTGGGGATCCCCTGCTGGGTGAGCAGGTCCTCCAACATCCGCTGGCTGAGGGCCGGGTCGATGCGGAGGTTGGTGCGCCCCTGCAGGGAATTCGCGATCAGGCGTGCGCCGAGGCCCAGCTCCGGCTCCTGCATTCCCTCCAATTGATGGCGGGCCGCTTTCACCAGCTGTTGCCGGGCGACGTTGCCCACCACCCCTTGGCGCAACATCCGCGATTGGGCCTGGCGCAGTTCCTGCTCCCAGCGCAGGAGCTGCCGGCGACTGGAGCGCCTCAGCCAAGCCCGCTCCTGTGGGTTGATGTCGATTGGAGCGACCTGCTCTTGATCGCTCGCGGCGAGACGGTTGACGGCTTCGAGTTGGCGCTCCAGCCGCGCCTCCAGGTCCTGGCTTTGGCGCTCATCCACCACCTGGACATAGGTCCGAAGGCCCAGTTGGGAGCGGCGCTGCTCCAGGGCATCGGAGTCCACCACCGTGGCGGCCTTCGGCGCTTTCGCGGTGAAGGGTGCAGGGATGCCCGGCCGCAGGCTCGGCTCCACCAACCAGGGCCAGCTGGAGACCAGGGCCACCACCAGGGCCATCAGGACGACGCCTGCGCTCGCGCCGCGCTTCCAGGGCGTCAGCACCTGACGCGGCATCTCCAGCCGCAACAACTGCCTCCAGAGACGCTGGAGCCTTCGCCAGAGCTGGGGCACGGTGCTCAGGCGAGTCACGGCGAGGGCATGACAGGTCCCCACGCTAGCCCTGCCGTTGCATGCTGAGAGGAGATTGCCTGCCCCTCGCCATGGCTCAGCGTCTCGACGGCCGTCAATTGGCAGCTGCGTTGGAAGAGCGCCTCGAGCGCGTCGTGGCCGAACGTCTCGCCCAGGCCGGCCGGCCCCCGGGCCTGGCGGTGCTGCGGGTGGGGGATGACCCGGCCAGCGGTGTGTATGTCGCCAATAAAGAGAAGGCCTGCAGTCGCATTGGCATCACCAACCTGGGCGCCCATCTGCCCGCCGAGACCCCGGCGGCGGAGGTGTTGAGCACAATCCAACGCCTCAATGCCGACCCTGCGGTCGATGGAATCCTGCTGCAGCTGCCGCTGCCGGACGGACTGGACGAAGGTCCCCTCCTGGCGGCGATCGATCCCGAAAAAGATGCCGATGGATTGCACACCCTCAACCTCGGCCGCCTGCTGAAGGGGGAGCCCGGCCCCCGCAGCTGCACCCCCGCCGGCGTCATGGCCCTGCTTGCGGCGGGTGGCGTTGAGCTCTCGGGCAAGCGGGCCGTGGTGGTCGGCCGCAGCATCCTGGTGGGGCAGCCCATGGCCCTGATGCTGCAGGCGGCCAACGCCACGGTGAGCATTGGCCATTCCCGCACCAAGGACCTGGCGGAACTCACCCGTCAGGCCGATGTGCTGGTGGTGGCCGCCGGACGTCCCCGGATGATTGGCGCCGAGCACGTCAAGCCAGGCGCTGTGGTCGTTGATGTGGGGATTCACCGCTTGCCCAGCGAGCCGGGCGCGAAGGCCAAGTTGTGTGGTGATGTGCGTTTTGACGAGGTCGAGCCGATCGCCAGCGCCATCACCCCCGTCCCGGGCGGCGTCGGTCCGATGACCGTGACCCTCCTGCTGGTCAACACCGTTGCCAGTTGGTGTCAACGCTGCGGTTTGGATCAGCCCTTGGCGGATTTGCTCCCATAGCGGGGCGCGGCCTGAGAGAATCCGCCCGAGCGATGGCCCTGGGCCCAGATCTCCCATGAGCGCGGCGGTGACGACGACTGACAGCACCTCCACGGGGGAGCCGGGCCACTTTGATTTCGCTGCCTACCTGGAGTCATCCCGGCAGCAGGTGGAGCAGGCCCTCGATGGCTCCCTGGGGCCGGAGCGCCCCGAGAGCCTGCGGGAGGCCATGCGCTACTCACTCCTGGCGGGGGGCAAGCGCCTGCGTCCCATCCTTTGCTTGGCGGCCTGCGAGTTGGCCGGCGGTGATGCGGCCTTGGCGATGCCGACGGCTGTGGCTCTGGAAATGATCCACACCATGTCGCTGATCCATGACGACCTGCCGGCCATGGACAACGACGACCTGCGCCGGGGGATGCCGACGAACCACAAGGTCTACGGCGAAGCCAACGCGATCCTTGCTGGGGATGCCCTGCTGACCCGCGCCTTTGAGATGGTGGCGCTGCGCAGCCCTGGGGTCCCTGCCGAGCAGTTGATCAAGGTGGTGGGCGAGCTGTCTTTGGCCTCCGGTGCCCCCGGCCTGGTGGGCGGTCAGGTGGTGGACCTGGAGTGCGAAGGCAAGGACGTTGACCTCGAGACCCTCGAGTACATCCATCTCCACAAAACCGGAGCGCTGCTGCGCTCCTGCGTGCTGACCGGCGCCCTGATCGCCGGCGCCTCCGAGGCCCTGCTGGCGGCCCTGACCACCTATGCCCGCGGGATCGGTCTGGCCTTCCAGATCATTGACGACATCCTTGATGTCACCGCCAGCAGCGAAGTGCTGGGCAAGACCGCCGGCAAGGACCTGACGGCCGATAAGACCACCTATCCCAAGCTCCTTGGTCTTGAGGAGTCCCGCCAGCGGGCTGATGCCCTGGTGGCGGAAGCCAAGCAAGCGCTGGAGCCGTTTAACAGCAATGGCTCGGCGGCTCCGCTGCTGGCCCTGGCGGACTACATCACCAGCCGCGATCGATGAACGCTCTTTTGGACAACGGGGCCCTGTGGTGGGGGCTCGCCGCCTGTGGCACGGCCCAGTTCTCCAAGCTGGTGATTGAGCTGGTGGTGCACCGCCGCTGGAACCCAAAGGTGCTCGTCGAGACCGGTGGCATGCCCTCGAGCCATTCGGCCTTGCTGACCGGGACCGCCGCCGCTCTGGGCTGGCAGCAGGGGTTTGATTCCGGCCTGTTTGCCCTGGCGGCGACCATGTGCTTCGTGGTCCTCTATGACGCCTCCCACGTCCGCTATTCCGCCGGGCTCACGGCAGCCCGCGTCAATGCCCTGAGTGATGGGGGAGAGGAGCAGGCGCCGCTCAAGGAGAAGCTCGGCCACACCCCCTTGGAGGTGCTGGTCGGCAGCCTGATGGGCCCCCTGGTTTCCCTGCCGGGGCTGGTGCTGGTGGGCTCTCCCTTGACCCTGGCCCAGCACTGGGGCTGGATGGCGATTGGCTGAGGGGGGGCTGACCAGCGGCCAAACGGCGGCGACCGAGGCGTTTGAGCAGTGGCTCAAGGCCCCCTACGACGGCACTCCGTTTGTCCTCAGTGGTTTTGCTGGCACCGGGAAGACCTTCCTCTCCTGCCACCTGCTGGCCCTGGTGGAGCAGAGGGATTGGTGTTGGACCGTCGTGGCCCCCACCCACAAGGCGGTGGGTGTCCTGCGGCAACAGCTGTCCTGGGCCGGCCTTCAGCCCACCTGGTATCCGAGCACCATCCACCGTTTGCTGCGGCTGAAGCTCAAGCGCCAGGGGGATCTGGAACGGTGCGAAGAAACCGAGCAGACCGCTGGCTCCCTCGAGAACCTCTCCTTGGTGCTGATCGACGAGGCCTCGATGGTCGACAGCGCCCTCCTGGAGATTGCCCTGCGCTGCGCCCACCCCTTCAAGACCCGCTTGGTCTTTGTCGGCGATCCGGCCCAGTTGCCGCCCGTGGGGGAACCGCAGAGCCCGGTGTTCTCGATGGGCCGCTCCGTCAACGCCAGCTTGACCGAGGTGGTGCGCCATCAAGGTCCGGTGTTGCAGCTCGCCACCGGTCTGCGCAGTGGTGATCTTCCCTGCCGTCAGCCCCCGGCCTTGGGGCTGGTTCGTGACCCCCAGGGGCAGGTGGCGGTCTTGCCCCGCTCCCAGTGGCTGGAGGCGGCCCAGGCGGCCCTGAAGCGCGGGGCGGAGCTCGATAACCCCGATCACGCCAGGATTCTTTGCTACACGAACCGGGCCCTGGAGCAGTTGGTTCCGCTGGCCCGCCGCGCCATCCATGGCGAGATGGCCGACCAGCTCCCCGTCCTGCCGGGGGAGGTCTTGATGACCCGCTCGGCGGTGATGGCCCCGGCGTGCCGGGCCGGGGAGGAGGCCGCGGAGGAGCCCGACATGCTGCTCGGCTCCAACCGTGAATTGGTGGTCCGCGATGTCACCCCCGAGCGCTGTGACCTGGCGGACTTTGGGGTGGGCAGCGGCGACGGCCTGACGCCGGCCGTGATCGACACCCTCAATGCCGAGGTGGAGGCTGGCGAGACCCGGCTCACCCTGCGTCTCCTCCCGCCGGTGGGCAGTGCCGGACGCCAAGCCCTCGATGGGGTCATGCGCTCCCTGCGCCTCCAGGCCCGGGAAGCCGGCAAGCAGCAGGGCCGCAGTCTCTGGCGGCGTTATTTCCTAGTGCGCGATGCCTTCGCCTCCCTGGGTCCCGCTGCGGTGCTGACGGTGCACCGCAGCCAGGGCAGCACCTTTGGCGAGGTCTTCATCGCCGGTGACGTCTTCTGGCCCAGTGATGACACCCTGCGGCGCCAGTTGGTCTATGTGGCGGTCAGCCGGGCCTCGCAGGCGGTTTGGCTCAGTGCCGATCAGCGTCTGGCCAGTGCCGGGGCCACCCAGGAGCGTGATCGCTGGAGCCGCTGGCTCAAGGGTGCTAGCTGAGCTGCAAGCCTTCGATGCCCTGCCAGCCGAGGTAGCCCGCCAAGACCAAGCTCAGCCCCCCCACCAGCAGATCCCCCTTGTTGAACAGCAGGGTTTTACCGCGCTCGAGCAGGGGCAACACCTGGTCGCGGCCGATGAGCACCGCGAGGAAGGGCAGCAGGAGCGCCGTGCTGCAGGCCAGGGCGAAGCCGCCGGTGTAGAGCGTCTCTTGCAGTTGGCTCAGCCCAGAGGACAGCAGGGCTGAGGCGGCTTTGGCAAAGAGGAAGAGGTCGTCGGGGCTGATGACCTCCAGGGCTGAACTCACCCCCAGCAGCAACGGCAGGGGCATGGCGCAGAAGCGATCGAGCTGACGGGTCCAGCCGGGGGCCTCGGCACCGTCTTCTTTGCGATCCAGTAATTCTTTGAGCCCCAGGGCCAGCAAGGCACCGGCCGCGAGCAAATCCAAGCCTGTGCGGTGGCTGGTGCCTTTCTCCATCGTGAGCAGGAGGCCATGGCCCACGGTCAGCAGCAGCACCACCATGGCGGTGACGGTGAGCATCCAGCCGAGCACGAGCAGCCCGCCGCGCCGCAGCGGGTTTGGCCCGAGCAGGAGCAGCAGCAGCAGGCCGATATGCAGCGGGCTCAGGGCGATCCCACTGCCGTAGGCCAGCAACTCGGCCCAGAGGGTGCCATTGGTCATCTAACGGCGAATTTCGAACCAGTCTTCCTTGAGGGGCGGGAGCTGGCTTTGGTTCACGCTCAGCACCTCCGCCTCCCTGGGACCCCGTTCACACCAGAGGCGCAATTGGGTCAGATGATGGGGCTGGCCCTCGGCCTGCACTTCCACGGAGCCGTCCGGGCAATTCCTCACCCAGCCGCTGAGGTCGAGGTCTTTGGCCATGCGGCTGCAACTTTCACGGAAGCCGACGCCTTGCACATGGCCTCGGATCTGCAGCTGCCAGCGCTCAATCCGAAGCGCGCTTTGGCTGTTGTGGCGCTGCTCCTGGCGCACCCATTGCCGCACTTTGGCGCTGCGGTTTCCTCGGGTGAGGGGCCGCGTATCGGCAATCAGCCAGCCCGGTGTCCCTGACTGGCGTTGTGGGCTGTCATCCCGCGTCATCCACCCCCCTCTGCGAAGGCCTGGTGTCTTCAAGGTGGCATGGGTTTTGGCTTTCGGCCACGGCCGGCTTTAGGCCGGTTGGGCTGGGGCATTCCAGTGGATCAGGGCGCGGGTCTGACGCTCGTAGCCCAGAACGCAGAAGCTGCCGGTACCCAGCACCAGTCGGGCGCCGCCGGCGGGGCCCTGCCCCAGCCAGCACCCCGCGAGGCTGCGCAGGATGTGGCCATGGGCAAAGAGCGCCACGTCACAGCGCTCCCCTGGTGCACCGCTGGCGTATGCGCTGGCACGGGCAATCACCCGCTCACAGCGCTGCTGCACCTGATCGCTGCTCTCTCCCCCTGGGCAGGGGTGGCTGAAGACGGTCCAGTCCGGGACGCTCTCGCGAATCACGGCGGTGGTCAGCCCCTCGTAGTCGCCGTAGTCCCATTCCTTGAGATCGGGTTCGATCTGGGCCTGCTCGCCCAGGCCGGCCAGTTCACAGGTGCGTCTGGCCCGTTGCAGGGGGCTGCT
>NZ_JAFMFX010000078.1:0-7596 GCF_017855895.1 Vulcanococcus sp. CPBay_Sum15L08_68
ACCTTGCCTTCCAGCAGCTCGAGGCTGGCGCCACCGCCGGTGGAGATGTGGGACATCTTGTCGGCCAGGCCGGCCTTTTCCACAGCAGCCACGGAGTCACCGCCGCCGATGATCGTGCAGCAGCCCTTACCGCTGATGTCAGCCAGGGTGGTGGCGATGGCGTTGGTGCCGGCGGCGAAGGCGTCGAACTCGAACACGCCCATGGGGCCGTTCCAGATCACGGTCTTGCAGTCAGCCAGGGCGTCCTGGAAGACCTTGACGGAATCGGGACCGATGTCCAGGCCCATCCAGCCGTCGGGGATGGCATCCACCTTGGCCACCTGGCTGTTGGCGTCGGGGGCGAAGTTGTCGGCCAGCACCACGTCGGTGGGCAGCAGGAACTGAACGCCCTTGGCAGCAGCCTTGGCCTCGAGCTCCTTGGCCAGCTCCAGCTTGTCCTCTTCCACCAGGCTCTTGCCGACGGCCATGCCGCGGGCCTTGTAGAAGGTGAAGATCATGCCGCCGCCGACAAGGATCTTGTCGCACTTGTCGAGCAGGGCCTCGAGCACGCCGATCTTGGAGCTCACCTTGGAGCCGCCGACGATGGCCGCCAGGGGACGCTTGGGCTCATCGATGGCGCCCTGCAGGTACTGCAGCTCCTTCTCCATCAGGTAGCCGGCGACGCTGGGGCTCAGGTACTGGGTCACGCCCTCGGTGGAGGCGTGGGCACGGTGAGCGGCACCGAAGGCGTCGTTGACGTACACATCAGCCAGGCTGGCCAGCTTCTTGGCGAAGTCGCCTTCGTTCTTCTCTTCTTCGGCGAAGAAGCGGACGTTCTCCAGCAGCACGACGTCGCCATCGGCCATCGCAGCGACCTTGGCTTCGGCGTCAGGGCCGATGCAGCTGTCGGTCTTGACCACGCCCTTGCCCAGCAGTTCGCTCAGGCGAGCGGCCACGGGGGTCAGGCGCATGCCCTCGTTCACCTGACCCTTGGGACGACCGAAGTGGGCCGAGAGGATCACCTTGGCGCCCTTGCCCACCAGATCATTGATGGTGGGGAGGGCAGCGCGGATGCGGGTGTCATCGGTGATGGCGCCGGCGTCGTTCAGGGGAACGTTGAAGTCGACCCGAACCAGCACGCGCTTGCCGCGCAGCTCGTCAGCGGAAAGGCTGGCCAGGGAGCGCTTCGCCATGGGTGAGACAAGGGGGTAGAGGTCGGGCGAATTTAGCGGGCCAGTCAAGGGTTGCCCCGTTTTTGCGCTCAGCGATGGCTTTGCTGGCCCCCCGCGCTGTCGGCGCTAGACAGAGGGTGCACCGGCCAGCCGGCCATGTTTGAGATCGTTCTCTTCCCCATCGACCGCAGCCGCCAGGCTGCTGAAACCGCTGCCTTCGCCCTGAAGTTGGCCCAGCAGCACGACAGCCGTTTGGTGCTGCTCTCCGTGGTTGAGCCCGGTCAAGACGATCCCGCTGCTGTGGCTGCGTTGTTGGAGGACGCCCGCGGTCGCTTCCAAGAGCAGGGCGTCAGTTGTGAGGTGCTCGAGCGCGAAGGAAAACCGGCTTTTGTGATCTGTGATGTGGCCGATGAAATCAATGCCGATGTGATCGTGATGGGGACCCGCGGGCTGAGCCTCGAAGCGGAGGACGCCCCCAGCACGGCCTCCCGTGTGATTCAGTTGGCCCCTTGCCCCGTGATGGTGGTGCCGTGAGTGAGCTGCTGAGTAGCGCGGCCCCGTCGATTCAGTGGTATCCGGGCCACATCGCCAAAGCAGAGCGCGCGCTCACCGACAACCTGGCCAAGGTCGACTTGGTGATCGAGGTTCGCGATGCCCGCATCCCGACGGCCACCGGCCACCCCCGTTTGCAGCGTTGGATTCAAGGCAAGCAACATCTGCTGGTTTTGAACCGCCGCGACATGATTCCAGTGGCGGCGCGGGAGGCCTGGGACGCCTGGTTCCGCGGCCAAGGCCAGACCCCTTGGTGGAGTGATGCCAAGGCCGGCACGGGGGTCAAGCAGCTGCAGCAGGCGGCGATTCGAGCGGGGGATTCCCTCAATGAGCGTCGCCGGAATCGCGGCATGCGCCCAAGGCCCGTGCGGGCGTTGATGCTGGGTTTCCCCAACGTCGGCAAGTCCGCCCTGATCAATCGCTTGGTGCGCCAAAAAGTGGTGGACAGTGCCCGCCGCGCTGGCGTGACCCGCAGCCTGCGCTGGGTCCGGCTTGGCCAGGACTTGGACCTGCTGGATGCACCAGGGGTGTTGCCCCCTCGCCTGGATGACCAGCTCGCTGCCCTGCGTCTGGCGCTCTGTGACGACATCGGCCAGGCGGCCTACGACGGAGAGGCCGCCGCCATGGCCTTTGTCCACATGCTCGCGGCCTTGGAGGCAGCGGAGACCTCCGGGGTCAAGCCCGGCCTGCTGGAGCGTCGCTATGGCATCCCGGTCGAGACGCTGCCAGGGGAGGGCGCGCCCAAGCCGGATGTCCATGGCTGGTTAACGGGAGCGGCTGAGCGGCATACCAGTGGCGACACGGTGCGAATGGCCCAGCGGTTCCTCGATGACTTCCGCCGGGGCATGCTCGGACCGATTGCCTTGGAGTTGCCGTGAGTGGTTTTGGGGAAGGTGAAGGGGAGCTGCTGACGCTCACCTACCCCAAACCTCTGCCGATGCGATTGGACCGCTGGCTCGTGGCCCAACGCCCCGAGCAGAGCCGGGCCCGGATTCAGAAGTTCATCGACGCGGGCTATGTCCGCGTCAACGGAGTCACGGGCCGCGCCAAGACCCCCCTGCGTCTGAACGACACGGTGGAGTTGTGGATGCCGCCGCCGGAGCCCCTTCCCTATCTGATCCCCCAGGACATCCCCCTGGATGTCCTCTACGAGGACGAGCACCTGATCGTGCTCAACAAACCGGCCGGGCTCACGGTCCACCCGGCCCCTGGGAACAAGGATGGGACCCTGGTCAATGGCCTGCTGCATCACTGCCCCGATCTACCGGGCATCGGCGGCGAGATGCGTCCGGGGATCGTTCATCGCCTGGACAAGGACACGACGGGCTGCATCGTCGTGGCCAAGAGCCAGGAGGCCCTGGTCAAGCTGCAGGTGCAGATCCAGAAGCGCGTGGCGTCCCGGGAATACCTGGCGGTGGTTCACGGAGCCCCGGCCGGGGACAACGGAACGATCGTTGGGGCCATCGGCCGCCATCCCGCCGATCGCAAGAAGTACGCGGTGGTCCATGACGGCTCCGGGCGCCATGCCTGCACCCACTGGACCCTGCTGGAGCGCCTGGGTGATTACGCCCTGATGCGCTTCAAGCTCGACACCGGCCGCACCCACCAGATCCGGGTTCACTGCGCCCACATCGGGCATCCCATCGTTGGGGATCCGGTTTATTCCCGCTGCCGCAAGTTGCCGTTGACCCTGCCCGGTCAGGCGCTCCATGCCTTCCAGCTGGGTCTGGATCACCCGATCCGTAAGGACCGAATGCTGTTTGAGGCCCCCCTGCCGGAGGTGATGGAGAAGCTGCTCAAGCTGCTGAGGCGGCGGGCAGGCGTGGACACGCCTCCACCAGAGTCCGAGTGATGGCGGCCTGGGGCTGGCTGAGCAGCTGATCACCGGGCCCCTCTTCGACGATCTTGCCGCCATCGAGCACCACGACCCGCTGGCAGAAGCCACTGGCCACCGCCAGGTCGTGGGTGACAAAGATCAGCCCCAGACCGAGGCGGTCCTGGAGGGAGCGCAGCAGCTGCAGCACCTCGGCCTGGACTTCGGCATCGAGCATGCTCACGCTCTCGTCGCAGAGCAGCACCTGCGGTTCCAGCACCAGGGCCCGTGCGATGGCGACCCGCTGTTGCTGACCGCCGGAGAGCTGGCGGGGCAGGCGCCCCTCAAAGGCCTCGGGCGGCTGCAGGCCAACGGCCTCCAGCCACTGCCGGGCCTGTTCACGGGCGGCCGCTGGGCTGGCGAGCCCATGGATCAAGAGTGGATCGGCAATGGCCTCCCCCACGGTCATCGCTGGGTTCAGGCAGGCCAGCGGGTCTTGAAAGACCATTTGGATGCGCCGCCGGGCCTGACGCAGGGCCTCACCCCGCAGGCGCATGAGATCAACGCCCTTGAGCTTCACGCTGCCGCCCCGGACCGGCGTCAGCCCCATCAGGGCGCGGCAGAGGGTGCTCTTGCCGCAACCGGAGGCGCCAACGACACCCACGGTTTCGCCGTGGCGCAGCTGCAGGCTGACCCCGTCCACGGCCCGGTACCAGCGGGACTGCCAGGGCAATCCCGGCAGGGGATGCCAGCAGCGCAGTCCCTCCAGCTCCAGCAGGGGAGAGGCATTGGATGGGGCGGGTGTGACACCGCCTTCCCGGGCCCGCGCGGCCCCCACGAGCCGTTGGGCCAGGGGCGATTGGGGTTGGGTGAGCAGGGTGGTCGCTGGGGCCTGCTCCACCAGTCGGCCCTGATCCAGGACGGCGATTTGATCGCACCAGCGCCCGGCCATGGCCAGGTCATGGCTGATCAGCAACAGGGCGCTGCCGGCCTCCCGGCAGAGGTCGCACAGCTCCTGCATGACTTGCCCGGCCACGGCCACATCCAGGCTGGTGGTGGGTTCATCGGCAATGACCAGGGCGGGGCGCAGGGCCATGGCCAGGGCAATGGCGAGACGCTGTCGCATCCCGCCGCTGAACTCGTGGGGATAACTGCTGTAGCGCTCCTCGGTGATGCCGACCCGCTGGAGTAAGGCCCGAGCCCGTTCACGGATTCGTGCCTGCTGCCAGGCCGGGCGGTGTTCGCTGAGGGTGTCGGCCAGGTGCTCGCCGATCGTCATCAGGGGGTTCAGCCGGGTCATCGGGTCTTGGAAGACCAGGCCGACCGCCTCGCCCCGCAGCCGCCGCAGTTCGGAGCGCCTGAGGGTCCTTGGATCCCTGCCCTTGAGCAACAGTCCGCCTTGGCAGCGACTGCCCTGGGGGAGCAGTTGCAGCACGGCTCGGGCCACCGTGCTTTTGCCGCAGCCGCTGGGTCCCACCAGGGCGAGGCGTTCACCCGCGTTCAACTGGAGATGGAGGCCATCGAGGGTGTTGCTCTGGCTCCCCGGGTAGCGCACGCGCAGGCCTTGCAGCTCCAGGACCGCACCGGGATGGGCTGGGGCGGCCATGGTCAGGCAACAGCACTCCACCCAGGCTGGCAGGTGCGGGAAGGGCAAACCCTCACCTGTGGTCGGTTTGTGAGGGCCACTGCATACGATGGTGGAAATCGCAGAGCGCAATGCTCCAGGCGGTGCCCGGTACGGCAGAACGGTCCGCCTCCAGTGGGGCAGCGGCTGCTGCTGAACGCCAGGGCCCAGGAGCGGCGCTCGGCAGACGGATCATCAACAGCCCCGCGGACTACGGCATTGAGCTGCCGGCGTGGCTGCACACCTGCATTGAGCACGTTCCCCCTGGGGTCGGGGAAAGTTGCCCCACCGACACCGAGGCGCTGCTGGCCTCAGCCTTCGACTTCGCGTTTCAGCTCCATGACGGCCAGGTGCGGGCCAGCGGGGAGCCCTACATCTGCCATCCCGTGGCGGTCGCTGATCTGCTGCGTGACATCGGTGCCAGTGCGGGGGTGATCGCCGCTGGATTCCTCCATGACGTGGTGGAGGACACCGAGGTCACGCCAGAGGAGATCGAGCAGCACTTCGGCTCTGAGGTGCGGGGCTTGGTGGAAGGGGTCACCAAGCTGGGGGGCATTCACTTCACCAACAAGACCGAGGCCCAGGCCGAAAACCTGCGCCGGATGTTCCTGGCGATGGCCAGTGACATCCGCGTGGTGCTGGTGAAGCTGGCTGATCGCCTGCACAACATGCGCACCCTCGGTGCGCTCAAGCCCGAGAAGCAGCAGCGGATTGCCCGGGAAACGCGTGAGATCTACGGCCCCTTAGCCAACCGCTTGGGCATTGGTCGCTTCAAGTGGGAGTTGGAGGACCTGGCCTTCAAGATCCTCGAGCCCGAGGCCTTCCGCGACGTGCAGCAGCAGGTCTCCAGCAAGCGCAGTGACCGCGAGGAGCGCCTGGGGGTTACCGCCGACATCCTCAGCGGCAAGTTGTCGTCCGTGGGCTTGGGTGAGTGCGAGGTCAGTGGACGGCCCAAGCACCTCTATGGCATCTGGAACAAGATGCAGACCCAACGCAAGGCCTTCCACGAGATCTACGACGTGGCGGCACTGCGGATCATCTGCCCGAACGTCGAGAGTTGCTATCGCGCCCTGGCGGTGGTCCATGACACCTTCCGCCCGATTCCTGGTCGCTTCAAGGACTACATCGGGCTGCCGAAGCCCAATGGCTACCAGTCCCTGCATACGGCGGTCATTGGTCGCCATCGGCCGATTGAAGTCCAGATCCGCACGGCCGAGATGCACCGGGTGGCGGAGTTCGGCATCGCAGCCCACTGGAAATACAAAGAGGGCGGATCCCCCGCCGCCACCGGATCGGATGCCGAGCGCTTCAACTGGCTGCGGCAGCTGGTGGATTGGCAAAAAGATGGCGTGGGTGAGGACAGCGGGGACTTCCTGCGCTCGATCAAAGAGGACCTCTTTGACGAAGAGGTGTTTGTCTTCACTCCCGGTGGAGATGTGGTGGGCCTGCGCAATGGCTCAACTCCAGTCGACTTTGCCTATCGCATTCACTCCGAGGTGGGGAACCACTGCCAAGGGGCACGCATCAACGATCGCCTCTGCCCTTTGGCAACGCCGCTGCAGAACGGCGACTTCGTTCAGATCCTGACCTCCAAGACGGCTCACCCCAGCCTGGATTGGCTCAATTTCGTGGCCACGCCCACGGCGCGTAATCGCATTCGCCAGTGGTACAAGAAGAGCCATCGTGAGGAGAACATCCAGCGCGGCACCGACATGCTCGAGCGCGAGCTGGGTCGTGATGGGTTTGACGCCCTCCTCAACGGCGAGGCGATGGCGAAGGTGGCGCGCCGTTGCAACCTCGTCGGCACCGAGGATCTGCTCGCGGCCATTGGCTTTGGTGGCGTCACCCTCCATCAAGTCCTGAACCGCCTGCGGGAGGAGCTGCGCCTGGCCACCGAGGCCGAGGCCCCGGTCATCAGCGATGAAGAACTCGCCCGCAACCTCACCCAGCAGGGGGAGCAGACCTCGGGGCCATCGACTCCCCTGACGGGCCATGGCGACGCCAGCCCGATCCTGGGTCTCGAAGGCCTCGAATATCGCTTGGGCGGCTGTTGCAGTGCCCTCCCTGGCGAGGCGATTGTCGGCACGGTCGCCCTCGGCAACCACGGCATCACCATTCACCGTCAGGATTGCTCCAACCTCGGTTCAGTGCCGGCTGAGCGCCGCCTGCCGGTGCAGTGGAATCCCCAGGTCAGTGATTCCCAGCGTCGCCGCTATCCCGTTCAACTGCGGATTGAGGTGCTCGACCGGGTGGGTGTGCTGAAGGACATCCTCACGCGCCTGTCCGACCACCGCATCAATGTCAGCGATGCCCGGGTGCGCACCAATCCTGGCCGCCCGGCACGCATTGACCTGAAGGTGGAGCTGGAGAGCGCGAATCAGCTGAGCAACACCATGGATCAGATCCGCTCGATGGCCGATGTGCTCGACATCGCCCGCGCCGGCATCGGCTAATCC
>NZ_JAFMFX010000079.1:0-7538 GCF_017855895.1 Vulcanococcus sp. CPBay_Sum15L08_68
AGGCGATCAGTTGCAGCAGCCCCATCTGGCCGCCGGCCAGGAGCTGATGCCGCGCGTGGCTGAAGCCCGCCTCGATGGCCAAGCGCTCCTGCTGGGGGCCAGTGGGGAAACGCGCCAGGCTGTCCTCCAGGTAGGCGTACTGGGCCTCCAGGCCAGCGCGTTTCGCCAGGGGCACCACCAACTGACGCAGGTACAAGCGCTGGAACTGGGCCGTCAGTCCCTGGGGATTCAGGGCGCGGTTGAAATCGAGCACCGCAGCGCGACCACCGGGACGGAGCAAGCGCCGCAGTTCCTGGAGACCAGCGGCGGGATCCGCCAGGTTGCGCAGGCCATAGGCCATCACAGCCCCATCCGCCCAGGCGTCGGCCAGCTCAGTGGCCTGGGCATCGGCCTGGCGAAACTCCAGGGGCAGCCAGGGGCAACGGGAGGCCCGGCGCCGGGCCTGCTCCAGGGGCGCCGCCGCCGCATCCAACCCAAGGACCAAGCCCGCCGGGCGCACCTTTTCGGCGAGCAGCAGAGCGAGATCCCCCGTCCCGCAGCAGAGGTCCAGCAAGCGCTGACCCGGGGCTGGCTGAAGCCAAGCCACGGCCTGACGCTTCCAGAGGCGATGCAACCCCAGGCTCAGCAGATCATTCAGCCGGTCGTATTCCGGGGCGATCCGATCGAACAACTCGCGCACCGCCTCGGGATTGCCAGGCGGGATGGCAGCAAAGGGCTCAGGGCTCGGCAGCATCCCAAGGCAGCGAGATCGAGTCGAGACTGACACCCGCCGCCATTAATTCGGACTGGTTCGTTTCAAGGGCCGAGAGATAGCCCTGGGCCTCCAGACGCTCAGCACTGGTGAAGGTCATGACCATCACCGTCGCCAGACCAATGGCAGCTGAACAGACCATGCAGCCCGCCAACATCAAGGAGAATTCCTTGCGATCACTGGCGGCCTGCATGAGCTGCAGGGCCCAGGCCACCATCACGATCACCACGAGCACGATGGCTCCGGCCAGCACTGGGGAATGGCTCTGATCGAGGGCCAGCACTGGTGCGAGGGTGAAAGCTGAGTGGATTGTAACGGCGGGTTAAGCGGCGCGCGACCCGGCCTCCAGCGGCCGAATGTTCAGGCCACGGCCGAGCAGGTCGGTTTTGATCTGCTCCACCGTCAGCACCCCGTCATGCAGCAGAGACGCCAACAGGGCGGCTGAGGCATGGCCACCGGCTGGTGAGGTATCGAGGGCCTGGGCGATGTGGTCGATGCAGCCGGCGCCGCCGCTGGCAATCACCGGCACATCCACGGCATCGGAGACCGCCCGGGTGAGGTTCAGCTCATAGCCCGCCTGGGTGCCATCCCCATCCATCGAGGTCAACAGAATCTCCCCGGCGCCCAGCTCCACCACGCGGCGCGCCCAGGCGACCGCATCGAGCCCCGTGTTCTCGCGGCCACCTTTGACATAGACGTCCCAGCCGTCCTCACGGCGACGGGCGTCGATCGCCACAACGATGCACTGGCAGCCAAAGCGTTCCGCGCCACGGGCCACCAGCTCGGGGTCCCGCACGGCCGAGGAATTGAGGCTGACCTTGTCGGCCCCGGCCCGCAGCAGTTCGGTGATGCCCTCCACAGAGCTGATCCCACCACCCACGGTGAAGGGGATCGTCACCGCCTCGGCAGTGCGCCGCACCAGATCCACCAGGGTGGCCCGCCCCTGGTGGCTGGCGGCGATGTCGAGAAAGACCAACTCATCGGCCCCGGAGGCGCTGTAGCGGCAGGCCAGCTCGACGGGATCACCGGCATCGCGCAGGCCGACAAAGTTCACCCCCTTCACCACCCGACCGTCGGCCACATCCAGGCAGGGAATGATCCGTTTGGCGACCATGGGGGCAAGGCTTGCAGCGGGTTAGCCTGGCGCCACTTTTTCGTCGCGCCGGACATGTCCCAGGCTGCCATCACCGTCGGCTCGAAGGTGCGGGTCACCCGGGTGCGCGATCGCATCCCCGCCGACCTGGTTTCCGCCCTGCAGAGCGATGCCACCGGCACCGTCAAGGACTTCAAGGTGACCGATGGCAAGGGCATCGGCGTGGTGGTTGAGCTGAGCAACGGCACCACCACCTGGTTCTTCGACGACGAAATCACCGCCGCCTGAAGCCCCCTTTCGTGAGCGAATCCCCCAACCCCACCGCCGCCACTGGTGGCGGTGCCCGGCAACTGCTGGGCATGAAAGGTGCCAGCGGCACCACCAACATCTGGAAGATCCGGCTTCAGCTGATGAAGCCGGTCACCTGGATTCCTTTGATCTGGGGGGTTCTCTGCGGAGCCGCGGCCTCAGGCAACTTCCACTGGAGCATCTCTGAGGTCGGTGCCTCGATCGCCTGCATGGTGATGAGCGGCCCGCTGCTGGCTGGGTTCACCCAGACCATCAACGACTACTACGACCGCGAGATCGACGCGATCAACGAGCCCTACCGGCCGATTCCCTCCGGAGCGATCCCCCTCTGGCAGGTCAAGGCGCAGATCTGGGTGCTGCTGCTGGCCGGCCTCGGCGTGGCCTACGGCCTCGATCGTTGGGCCAACCACGACACCCCCGTGCTCTTCCTCCTGGCTCTGGGGGGCTCGTTTGTCAGTTACATCTATTCGGCTCCCCCGCTGAAGCTCAAGCAGAACGGCTGGCTGGGGAACTACGCCCTGGGCGCGAGCTACATCGCCCTGCCCTGGTGGGCCGGCCAGGCCCTCTTTGGTCACCTGACCTGGACCACGGCGTTCTTGACCCTGGCCTACTCCCTGGCGGGCTTGGGCATTGCCGTGGTGAACGACTTCAAGAGCGTCGAGGGAGATCGCGCCCTTGGTCTGCAATCGCTCCCCGTGGCCTTTGGCATCGAGAGGGCCAGCTGGATCAGCGCCGGAATGATCGACGTCTTTCAGCTGGCGATGGTGGCGGTGTTGATTGCCATCGGCCAACATTTCGCTGCTGTTCTGCTGGTGCTCTTGATCGTTCCTCAGATCACCTTCCAGGACATCTGGCTGCTGCGCGATCCGGTGGCCTTTGACGTGAAGTATCAAGCCAGCGCCCAGCCCTTCCTGGTGCTCGGCATGCTCGTCACCGCTCTGGCCATCGGCCACAGCGACCTGGTGGTGATGTGAAGCAGCGGCGCCGGCGGCAGCTGATCTCAGCCGGTCTCGTCGGAGCCGGTGCCGGCCTGGCGGTGGGGCTCACCCAGGCCGTCGTCACCCGCAGCGTCGACAGCCTGCTGCCGAATGTGCGTGGCGTCAGCAGCTACAACCGCCCCGGCACCTTGACCCTGCTGGCCAGCGATGGCCAGGTGATTCAAAAGCTCGGTCCGGCGACCCGCGAGAAGCTCGTCACCGGCCAGATGCCCCTGCTGGTGCAGCGGGCCTTCATCGCCGCTGAGGACCGCCGCTTCTACCAACACGACGGCATCGATCCAATCGGCATCAGCCGGGCGATGGTGCGCAACATCTCCAGCGGCTCGGTCGAAGAGGGTGCGAGCACCATCACCCAGCAGCTGGCGCGCACGGTCTTCCTCAGCCAGGACCGCACGATCATTCGCAAGCTCAAGGAAGCGCTGCTGGCCGGCAAGCTCGAGCGCCAGCTGAGCAAGGAGCAGATCCTTCAGCAGTACCTCAACTACGTCTATCTGGGCGCCGGGGCCTACGGGGTCTCGGATGCCGCCTGGATCTACTTCTCCAAAACGCCCTCCGAGCTGAACCTGCCTGAGGCGGCCCTGATTGCCGGCCTACCGCCGGCCCCCTCGATCTATTCACCGCTGGTCAATCCCGACCTGGCCCTGCAGCGCCGGGCGATCGTGCTGCGCCGCATGCGCGAGGCCGGCTTCATCGATGACCTGCAGCTCGAGAGCGCCAACAGCTCCCCCCTGTTGCTGAAGCCGGCGGAGCCGAAGTACTTCACCAGCCGCGCCCCCTACTTCACCAGCTGGGTCGCCCAGGAACTGCCCAACGTGCTCTCCAAGGAGCAACTCGAGGTGGGTGGCCTGACCATTCGCACCAGCTTGAACATCGACTGGCAGGAGAAGGCCCAAAGCACGATTAACCGCCACGCCCCCGGGGCGATGGAAGGGGCGGTTGTCTCGATGGAGCCGGGGACCGGCTTGGTTCGCTCGATGGTGGGCGGCAAGGACTTCAACGCCAGCCAGTTCAACCGGGCCTCCCAAGCACTGCGCTCCCCCGGCTCGACGTTCAAGCTCTTCGTCTACCTAACGGCCCTGAAAGAGGGCATGAAGCCTGAGGACAAGATCACCGACCGCCAGGTTTGCTACGGCGGCTACTGCCCGAAAAACTTCAAGAACAAGTACTACGGGACCGTGCCGCTCTGGGTGGCACTGCAGAACTCGCTCAACACCGTCTCGGTCAGCCTGCTCAAGCAGGTGGGCTTCGACAAGGTGATCGCCACGGCCAACAGCCTGGGAATCACCAAGGAGCTGGGCCGCTTCTACCCGCTGGGGGTGGGCGCGACCGAGCAGACGATCCTGGACATGACGGCCGCCTATGCGGGCATCTTCAACCGCGGCGTCTACATCAAGCCGACGCCCTTTGAGGAGATCCTGGGCCCGGGCGGTGAACTGCTCTGGAGCCGACGCGTCAACGGCGATCCCGGCAAGCGCGTGGTCCCAAGCGACATCGCCGACGCGATGCTGTGGATGCTGCAGAAGGTCGTCAGCGGCGGCACCGGCTATGGCGCGGTCCCCCCGGGCCGGCCGGCCGCCGGCAAGACGGGCACCTCAGAAGGGGGCCGGGACCTCTGGTTCATCGGCGGCGTTCCCCAACTCGTCACCGGCCTCTGGCTGGGCTACGACAACAACAAAGAGACCAAGAGCACCAGTTCCCGCGCTGTGGTGGCCTGGTCGGAATACATGGCTCCGATCCTCAAGGAGCTGCCGGTGGAGCAGTTCCCGCCCAAGCCGGTGCTCAAGGGCAAGTTCAATCCACTGAAGGCCCTCACCAAAAACCTCAAGCTGGTCAAGCCGGACGAGGAGGAAACCACTGAGGAGGTGACGACGGAGGAGACCACGGCACCGGTGACTCCAGGCCAACCCAGCGTGCGCACGCCGGCTCCAGCCCGGCCGGCCAAGCGCCAGGACCCCTGCGGAAGCATGCAGACCAACCCCCGCTACGTCGACTGCCGCTTTGATCTGCTGGATAACCGCCGCAGTGCACCGGCCCCGCAGGCGCCCCCAACGCCTTAAGTCCGAACGATTCGCGCCGCGAAGAAGCCATCCCCCCCGCCATCGAGTTGCCCGGGCCAGAGCTGGAAGCTCTGCTCCAACCGCAGCTGAGGGTGATCCTTGAGGAACGCCTCCAGCAGCTCGCCGTTCTCCTCGGGATGGACTGTGCAGGTGGCATAGACCAGGCGACCGGCGGGCTTGAGCAGGGGGAGCAATCCCTCCAGAAGCTGCCGCTGCAGCGTCACCAGCCCCTCAATCGCGGCCGGGTCAATCCGCCAGCGGGCATCGGCATGGCGAGCCAGGGTTCCCAGCCCTGAGCAGGGGGCATCGATCAAGAGCGCATCAAATTGCCCCAGGAGTTCAGGGGCTTCCGAGGCCAATTCCACGGCGTCCCCATGGCGGGTCTCAATGCAGCCCAAGCCCAGGCGCTCGCTGTTGCGGGCGACCCGGCGCAGACGCGCCTCGCCGCGATCGAGGGCCAGCACCTGCCCTTGATCGCCCATGAGTTCCGCCAGGTGCGTGCTCTTGCCCCCAGGCGCCGCGCAGGCATCCAGCACCCGCTCACCGGGCTTGGGATCGAGCAATGGCGCAATCGTTTGAGCCGATCGGTCCTGAACGCACCAGTGCCCCTCGTCGTAGCCGGGCAGATGGCGCAGATCACCGGAGCGGCCCTTGATGGTCAGGCCCATCGGCAGACCCTCGATCGGTTCGGCCACCACCCCCGCCGCGGCCAGGGCCGCCTGAACCGCCTCGGGTGTGGAGCGCAGGCCATTGACCCGCAGATCGAGAGCAGGCGGCGTGTTGCAGGCCCGCGCGAAGGCCTCCGCCTGCTCCGGGGTTTGCCACTGCAAGAGCGCCGCCGCGAGCCAATCCGGCAGGGACTGGCGAATGGCCAGGGCCGCCACCGGATCACCCGGCAGGGGCAGGGCCTCGCCGGCCTCCTGGCGGCGCAGGAAGGCCCGCAGCATGCCGTTGACCACCGGGGCCAGCCGGCTCAGGCCGCCGCGCTTGGCCAACTCCACCGTGGTGCTGACGGCGGCTGAGGCGGGAATGCGATCACTGCTTAAGAGCTGATAGAGCCCCAGGTGCAGCAGCCAGCGCAGCTTCGGGGGCTGCCGCTCGGCCGGGACCTTGCCCAGTTGATCCAGCCAGGCATCCAGCAGGCGCCGCTGCCGGATCGCCCCGTAGGCCAATTCCGTCGCCAGACCGCGGTCCTGAGGCGAGAGCGAGACCCGGCCCAGCTCCCGCTCGAGGGCCCCATCGGCATAGGCCCCGGCGGCCACGGCCTGCAGCACCTGCCATGCCACCTGGCGGGAGGCCAATCCGGGGGGTGCGCTGCTCATCCCCCACAACTAGCGCCCGGTGACCAGCGGTACTGGGCCAGGGGAAGCCGGCCGTCGGCATCGACGGGGATGCCCTCGGCGATCAACAGGTCCCGCTGCATCCAATCGGAGCCCTCTCGGCTCTGGCTTAAGGAGATGCAGCCCTTGGCATTCACCACCCGTTGCCAGGGAATCTCCGAGGGCAGGGGCAGGCGGCGCAGGGCCCAACCCACCTGCCGCGCGCAGCCATAGGCACCGATCAGTTCCGCGATCTGGCCATAGGTGGCCAGGCGCCCCGGGGGGATCTGGGCGACGGCCCGCCAGACCCGCTGATCAAAGCTCCGCTCCATGGGCGGCGAACGGCCATCAGACACGATGGATGTTGGCCCCTGCCCAGCCAATGCCGCTGCTTCCCCGCCGCTTTGAGCGCCTGAAATCCGTGCTGAACCACCGGATGGGCGATCTGACGGTGGTGATGGAGCAGGTGGACAAGCCCCACAACCTCTCGGCGATCCTGCGCACCTGCGACGCCGTCGGCGCCCTGGAGGCCCATGTCGTCAGCCTGCCCGGACGGCCCCGCACCTTCAACAACACCGCCAAGGGCAGCCAGAAGTGGGTGCCGCTGCATCCGCACCCCAGCATCGAGGGCTGCCTGCAGGGGCTCAAGGACAAGGGCTTCCGGATCTACGGGACCCACCTGAGCGTCGATGCGGTGGATTACCGCGACTGCGATTTCACCGGCCCCAGCTGTTTTCTGATGGGGGCCGAGAAGTGGGGCATGAGCGAGGAGGCCCTGGCGCTGGTGGATCAGCCGCTCTTCATTCCCATGACCGGGATGGTCCAGAGCCTGAACGTCAGCGTCGCGGCGGCCACCCTCCTCTTTGAAGCCCTGCGCCAGCGGCAGCGGGCCGGCAAGGTCCCAAGCCACGGCGAGGGAATTCCCGGGGGCGAAAGCGAGTACCGCCGGATCCTGTTCGAGTGGGCCTACCCCCAGGTGGCGGACTGGTGCCGCCGCGAAGGGCGCCCCTA
>NZ_JAFMFX010000080.1:0-7368 GCF_017855895.1 Vulcanococcus sp. CPBay_Sum15L08_68
GCCCCCTGCACCTGGCGTTGGGAAGGGCTCAAAGTCAGAGGACCAAGGCCGACTCAGGCCTGCGTCGGGAAGGGAGGAGGCGGTGCCGGTTCGCCCAGTCGTTGTGTCCGCCTGAAGTGGTCTGCCCCCTTCCGGGATGGATTCATGCGCCTCTTCGAACTGCTCACGGCTGCCGTCGTGCAGGTTTTCCATCCCGAACATCCGCCGCAGCCGGTTGCCCACGCGCTTGGCGATGGACTGCTCGAGATTGCTGCCTTCAGGACGATCGGCGGCCATGGGAGCTGGAGCACTTTCCCCTCAGATTGACCAATTTCCTGTCATTCAGCACAGGTTTGATGAATAGCGCTACAGCTCGCTGCTATTGACGTTTGTCATGCCTAGTTTTTGCAGAGATCGGCCTGGGGCTCGGTGGTTCAAGCCTGGTGGCAGCGGCTGAAGCGCATCTCTGGGGATCCGGGTATCCGACCTGACTTGGATGACCCCACGGTGCGGGTGGTGATCGCCGCTTCGATTGCGATCAACCTGCTGGTGTTGGCGATTCCGCTGTACATCAATCGCATCTACACCTCGGTCCTGCCGCAGCAGGCCGGCGACAGCCTGGCGGTCATCACCTTGCTGTTGGCAGCGGTCCTGGTCCTCGATGTGGTCCTCAAGGGGCTGCGGGCCTGGGTTCTCAGTTGGCTTGGGGCATCCTCTGAGCATCGGCTCCGGCTGGGAGCGATCCGCTCGCTCTTGGGTAGCGATATCAGCAGTGTTCAGGCCCAGCCCTTGCAGGCCCGGCTGGCTCAGCTCCGCACGCCGGCTGCCTTGCGGGGTGTCTTTGAGCAGCAGTGGATCGTGCGCCGCATCGATCTTCCCTTTGCCGTTGTCTATCTCTTTGTTCTGCTGCTGATCGGCCATTGGTTGGTGATCCTGCCCCTGCTGCTGGCACCGGTCTTCATTCACTACGCCCACCAGGCCTCCCAGGCGATGCTCGCCGCGATCGAGCAGAAACACCGCCTGGAAACCAGCCTCAATGAAACCCTGCACGCCAGCCTGCTGGGGGCACCCACGATCAAGACCTTCAATCTCGAGGGGTTCTTGGTGCGTCGCCTGGAGCCGTTGCAGGAGCGCCTTGCCCAGGCAGGCTTTCGCCAGGAGGCGACCACGGCCCGGCTGCAAAACCTCTCGGGCCTCTTTGCCCAACTCAATCAACTTCTGATCGTCAGCTTCGGCGGTTGGATGGTGATCAACCAGGACCTCTCCAGTGGGGCCCTGGCGGCCTGCACCCTTCTCAGTGGTCAGGTGACCATGCCGCTGGGCAAGTTATTTGCTGCTGAAGGGCAACAGGCCAGCCAGTGGCAAGCCAATCACGACTACCAGCAGCTCGAGCAACTGCCCCAAGAACCCAACCTCCTGGTCGGCGATGAACCCCCAGCCAGCGGATCTCTGGAGCTCCCCCAATTCACCCTTCCCCAAGGAGGGGCCTTGGCCTTGGTCGGTGGAGACGTCGATAGCTCCTCGGCTCTGCTGAAGTCCATCACCGCCCTTGAGGGAGAGCTGCCCCATCACGCCAGCTACGCCGGTCGGCCGCTGCAGAGCTATCAACGCTCGCTCCTGCGCCGCCGCCTGCGGCTGCTGGTGCCCAACCCCCAACTCAGCACGGGCACGTTGCTTGAGAACCTCACCCACTTCCGCTCTGATCAGCTCGGGCCACGGGCGGCCCAGCTCTGTGAGCAGTTAGCTGTTGCCCCCTGGATTCAGGCTCTGCCGCGCGGCTACGAGACGCCGATCGGTGAGACCCAAGACTTTCCCTTGAGCCGCAGCTTGCGCTTCCGCGTCCAGGTCATCGCAGCCCTGCTGGATGAACCTGCAGCCTTGTTTTTGGACACCTCCCAGGTGGACCTACCCGCCTCCGAATTGCAGTGGTTCCTCGGGATTCAGTGTGAGGCCTCCAAGTTGGTGGCCCTGGAGGCCTGGCCTCCGGGATTGCCGCCGTCCATTCCGACCCTGCAATGGAAGGCCAGCGAGCTGGTGGAGGTGCAGCCATGATCGAGATCGCTCCACTGTTTGATCGCCTGCGCCAGAGCGAGTCCGCCTCGGCGCGTCTGCTGCCGGATCTTCTGGAAGCCCTGGATTGGTCAGGCGAGGCCATTCAGCTCCGCAATGCCATCAGTGGATCCCCCCAGTCCATGGACGGGGTCGATCTGATGAACACCCTGGCCAACCTGGGCTATCGCTGGACGGTCATCCCCCTGAGCGCGCGCACACCGCTGGCGCAGCTGCAGCGACTCGATTACCCCCTGGCCCTGCGCGCCGACCAGGCCAACTGGGAGTTCCGCTTGGTCCAGACCGCCGAGCAACTGGCTGGCTTGTTGGCCTTGGACCAGGCCTACTACGCCTACGACATCCGCTTTGAACCGGAGCGAGCTGGCGAGAAGCGGCAATGGTTCCAGGCCCAGGTGCTGCGTTTCCGCGGCGGGATCACCGAGCTCTATGTGATCTCGCTGCTGATCAACCTGCTGGCGCTGGCGATGCCCTTCTATATCCGCGCCGTCTACAACATCGAAATCCCTGGCGGGCAGGTGGGGGATTTGTTCCTGCTGCTGCCCTTCGCCATCACGGCCGTGCTCCTGCAGCTCTGGCTGACCCAGCGGCGTCAGGCCCGCTTGGCTGATCTGGGCGCGGAGCTGGATTTGCTCCTCAGCATCCGCGTGCTCGAGAAGGTCCTCTTGCTGCGCCTGCCCCAGTTGGAGCGCTACACCCCGCTCACCCTGGCCAACCGACTGCGCAGCTTCCAGGGTCTGCGCACCTACCTCACCGGTCCGGTGGCGCTGGCGGCCTTGGATCTGCCCTTCATCGGCATCTTCCTGGTGGCCATCGCCGTGATGAGCGTGCCCTTGATGTTGCTCACCGTCTTGATGGTGCTGGTTTGCTTTGGCGGGGTTTACCTCGTCGGACTGGCCGGCCGTGCCGTGCAGCAACCCCTCAGCCGCAACCCCTCCAACCTGGAGCCGATGCTGTTGGATCTGCTCCAGAACTTCGCTGAGATCAAGCGTGCCGGAGGAGAGCGCCGCTGGTACAGCCGCCTGGAGGAGGCCTCCAGTGAATCGGCGATCCAGGGGCTCGGACCACTGCGGCTGCAGCAACTGCTGGCGATCCTCACCGGCGAGTTCTCCCAGCTGACCGGAGCCTTGGTTCTGGCCACAGGCGCCGGCATTGCGATCGCCGGAAATTCCGGCATCGAGCTGGGCACCTTGATCGCCACGATGTTCTTCGTCTGGCGGGTCTTCCGCCCGATCCAAACGGCCTACCAAGCCCTGAGCCGCTGGTCCCAGATGCGGCCGAACCTCGAGCGCCTGAACCGCTTCATGGGGGCCTCGGAAGTCGAGCCCAGCACGAGCCTGAGTCAGCGCTGGGTGCTTCCCAACCCCAAGGGTGCCCTGGTCTTTAAGAACGTCACCTTGCGGCTCAACAACCTGCAGGAGCCCACCCTGGCTCAGCTCTCCCTCAAGGTGAATCCAGGTCAGCTGGTGGTGCTCTCGGGGCCGGAAGGCTCAGGCACGTCCTCTGTTCTGCGTTTGATCAATGCCCAGATCACCCCAGGCAGCGGCGTGATCACCCTGGACGGCTCGGATCTGCGCCAGATCCCCTTGGGGCAGCTGCGTCAGGCGATGGCCTTCTTGCCTGAAGACGCTGGGGTCTTCCCTGGAACCCTCCGGGAGAATCTGCTGCTGGCGGGCCCCTTCCTCACTGATCAGGATCTGCAACAGGCCCTGCAGTCCCTTGCCCTCGAGGAATTGCTGGAGGGCAAGGGACTGGATCGGCTCGTCGCCCTGCAGGGTCCCCATGCCCTGCTGCCCCATCAGGTGCAGGGGGTCGCCTTGGCGCGGTTGCTCTTGGCGGAGCCCGTTGTCCTGCTCCTGGATCAACCGCTTGGGGCGCTGCAACCCCACAACCGCCGAGCTCTGCTGCAGGTCCTGGCCCAGCGCCGCGGCAAGGGGACAACGCTGGTGGTGTCAGATGCGCCTGAGCTGCTTGAAATTGCCGATCAGATCGTCATCCTTCGGGAAGGATCTGTGGCCTTTGCCGGTACCCCTGCGGAGTTAATCGCTGCGCAGCAAAAACTTCCTCCTGCGCCTGCCAAGGCCGCCTAATTCCGATGAGCCTGTCCTCCCCGAACCCCCGCGATCTCCAGAGCCGCAAGCGCTCTGATGACGAGAGCTCCATCTGGCACCTGGAAGCGGATCCCTCCGACCAGGCCTTTGGCCATGGCCGCCGCGGCGAAGCACTGTCCCTCGAGGCCGGTCAGGTTCCCCCCAACCTGCTCCGCTGGCTGAAGGGGGTGACGGCGGTTTTTGCCGGTTCCATTGCGGTCTCGGCGATCATCCCGATCCAGGACTACGTCGTGGCCTCCGGTGAGATTGAGCCCGCCGGGGAGATCCAAAAGGTCCAGCATCTTGAGGGCGGCATTGTGCGCCAACAACTGGTGTCTGAGGGGCAGCGGGTCAAGAAGGGCCAGGTGATGCTCAAGCTCGACGAAGGGGAGATCGGCTCCCAGGAGCAGCAGACCGCGACCCGGATCACCAACCTCACCCTGGAGCAGCGCGAGTTGCGCAAGGCTCTCGGGGAGGAGGCGATGAACAGCAAACAGCGCACGCCAACGCGCCCTTCAGCGGAAGTGGAGAAGGCCTTCCGAGATCTCCAGGATCAAAAGGCCAGGGATATCACCCGTCAAATCACCCTGGCGGACCAACGCCTGGCCACCCTGCAGGCCAAGCGCAGGGAATACCTCGATGAAGTCGCACTGCTGAAGGAGCAGACCAAGGCCTACGAGAAGTTGGATCGCAGTGGAGCCATCCCCCACAACGACGTTCTCGAGGCCCGGCGTCGCATCGCTTCCACAGAGACCGAACTGGCGGAACTGGACGGAACGATTCAAGAGACGGAGACCCAACGCTTTGAACTGCGGGCCAAACTCCGCACGGACACCCTGGAGCAGCTGGCGAAAGTCACCAGTGAGAAGGCTGAGCTGCAGAGCGTGCTGGGCCGTCAGCTGGGGGAACTGGAGCGGCTGCAGGTGCGCTCACCGGTTGATGGCATCGTCAAGAGCTACACGATCAAGACCATCGGCGGGGTGATTGCGCCGGGCAGTGTGGTCGCCGAGGTCGTTCCGATTGGTCAGCGCCTGGAGGCCTTCACCCGGGTCAAGCCCAAGGACATTGGCAACGTCCGGATCGGACAGAAGGTGGAGGTGAAAGTGCTTGCCTACGACTACAGCCGCTACGGCACCGTGACCGGAAAGGTGGAGTCCGTGTCAGCTGGAACCTTCCAGGATGAGAAGACCGGTGAGCCCTACTACAAGGTGCGTGTGGCCTTGGATCGCGAGTATGCCGGCAAGGCCAAGGGCAAAAACCTCTTGGTGCCAGGCATGACGCTGACCGCCGATATCCTCACGGACCGCACCACCTTGCTCTTTTATTTGCTGGGCCCGATCCGCAAGGGCTTTGGCAATGCCATGCACGAGGGTTGATCACCATGCTGCACCGATCACGACGCCGCTTCACTGTCCTGTTCGCACTGGCTGCTTTGGCGGGGAGTACCCAGCCAGTGGCGGCCCAGCCCAATCCCTGTGCTCACACCATGAGCACGGTGGAGACATCGCTGTGCATCGCCAAGGTTCTTGAGCAGAAGGATCGGGACTTGGCTCTGGCCATGCAGAAGGTGGCAGCGGATGCTGCCGAGATGCCCGGCGGTCAGTTCCCCACGCTCTGGAAGGACAACCTGACGGGCTTCTTTAAGACCAGCGCGGATCCCGAGGATCAGCTGGCTGCGTTTCAGCAGGCCCGCCGCAATGCCTGCGTTTACATGAACTCCATCGCCTTCCAAGGCACGGGCTTCGGCATCTTCGTCAGCAACTGCGAGATTCGGATGACCGATGCCCTGATGCAGTCGCTCGACTAACGGTCCTTCGGCGCTTCCTCAAGGCCACCGATGCCAACCAACAGTTGCAGCAGTTTGCGGCTGATGCTGCTGAGTTCCTGTAGCTCCTTCAAGGTGTTCACCAGGATCGGCTGGGTTTGCTCCAGCACCTGCTGAGCACGATTGGAGGTGGCCTCGGCACTGGCACCGGTGGCGCTGATTTGCGTGAGCGTTTTGCGCAGGGTGGGTGCTGTCGCTGCGGTCTCCCGTTGCACCACGCCGCTGAGGTTGTCGACGCTCCCGAGGGTTTTGCGGATCTCGCGCAGGGTGTCGGGAACATCCTCTGCCGTGAGTTTGGTGGTGTTGTTCAAGGTGGCCTGCAGGGCCTTCTGGGTTTGATGCAGATCCACCATCAGGCTGCTGATGGCGGGCGGTTGCTCATAGGGCAGGGTCGTGTCGCGCATGCCGTGCTTCTCCAGGCTCACCGGCCAGGGCTGCGGATCCGGACTGACCACCAGGAAGTGCTCCCCGACAAGACCTTGCTGCCCTTGGCTGGCCGTGCTGCGTGGTCCCACCAACGGCGCAAATCGCTCGTCAATTTGAAACTTCACCTGCACCTTGGCGTTGGGCAGCATCTCCAGGGAGCGCACCTGACCGACCTGCATGCCTGAGATCTGAACCGCCTGGCCGGGCCTGATGCCACTGGCATTGGCCGCCACCAAGCGCAGGTTCAAAAAGCGTTGGCCCCAGTGCTGCTCACGCGCCAAGCCAATGATCAAGGCTCCTAGTAGCAGCACACCAGAGCCAAGAAAGAGGAGCCTCTCGTGACTCCGCGTCGGTGGATTCGGCATCGTCATAGGGAGCTCGCCTGCAGACGGATGGGATCGAGCACCGTGATCCAGATCAGCTTGAGGGCAAAGAGAACCATCAGTCCCTCGATCAAGAGATTGCTGACCATCAAGGCCGGATGGCGTTGGCGTTTGAGTTCCTGGTAGCCCCGCCATTGACTCCAGGCGCAGATGCAGGCCAGGAAGAAGGAGCAGCGCAGCATGGCCCGCAGGACATCCTGCAAGGCAACACCGCTGAGCAGCGCCTGGGCTTCCCCAATCAGGTCACTGCGGGGTGTGGTCAACGCCCCCGCGCAGAGCGAGGAGATCAAAAACAGCACCAGCAGAACCGCGGCGAGCAGTGCCGAGGCTGGAACACTGATCAGCCAGGCCCTGGAGCCGTGGCGTTCGACGCGATCCAGCCAGTTCGGCATCATCAGCGCCATCGCCAGCAGCGAGACCAGCAGCGGTCCCACCAACTGCAGCACCAGCAAGGTCAGCAGCTCCAAGCTGAAGCGACTGTTCTGCCCAAGGGGGCCGGCACTCAGCTCAACGATGCCGGCGCCAACCACCAGCCCCGAGAGCAGCACGGGACCGCCGCAACGTTGACCGTTGCGTTCGGCGGTGTTCAGCACCCGCC
>NZ_JAFMFX010000021.1:0-30232 GCF_017855895.1 Vulcanococcus sp. CPBay_Sum15L08_68
TGTCTCAAGGGGGACTAGCGCAGCGCCAAAAAGGGACTTAAGGTTGGCTTTAGGTTTGAGTTCAGGGAGTGAACGAGAACAATCCCGTCCTGCAGTCCATGCGTCAGGAACTGCACGAGCTCAAGCTCCGTTACGGCAACTCACCCACGGATTTCAACCGCTACCAGCTGGTGCGCCACGAACAGCGCCTAGCCCAGTGGGTCCCGAATGAAAAAATCGGCGCCTGACGACAGGCATGGAGCCTCAAGCGATTCACCTCGGCCCTGGCGCCGACCTTCGCAAAAGCCTTGAAGAGCTAGCCCAGCAGCAGCAGGCCGAAGGATTTGTACTGAGCATTGTCGGCAACCTGAGCAGGGTCGCTTTTGCTTGCCCCGGCAGTGACCAACCCACTGTGCTGACGGGAGAGCTCGAAATCATCAGCCTGCAGGGGACGATCTCCCCTCAGGGTGTGCACCTGCACCTGAGCTTCTCCGATGGCGAGTGCCAGGTTTGGGGCGGACATCTCGAGCACGGCAGTGAAGTTCTCAAAGGTGCCGATTTATTGGTGGGTCTGCTGAAGCAATCCGCCCCCACGCGCGCTCCTTCCTCCACTGCTCAACCGCGAATCCGGCTTGCTGTTGCCGAGGGATGCCCCTGGTCGAACCGCGCGATGCGCATGCTGCGCAGCCTGGGAATTCCGTTCGAGCTGGCCCCACCGGAGGCGGGCTCACTGCCCCAGATCTGGATTGAGGGGGCGATGATCGGCGGGTACGAGGACCTGGCCGATTGGCACGGCCAAGGAAAACTTGATCGCTTCCGCACGGGCTTCTGAGACCAATACCTGGCAGCTCCGAACGGGGGCCCAGTGTCAATTGGTCATCGGACGCTTCCCCCCGTTTTCGTACAACGCTTCGAGTGGTGGGGGCCCCGTCCTCCAATCCCCTGCCGATCAACAGGGGCGCCTCGCACTGAAGGTGCCCATGGCAGGGCTGACCATCCCCCCTTTGGACTGCCAAACAGCCCGGCTCTTGGGCCTTCCGCTGCCCCCAGGGATCAGCGTTCAGATCCAGCCAGAACAGCTCGAGGGCGAGCTGGACCCGAGCAGCGGCGCCCTGAGCCTGCGCTTCCGATCTCGCTTTCGCTTCACCCTGGGACCTGCCCGTCAACCCGTCTACCAAGCCTCAGATCTCGTCGTGGACACCGCACTGACCAGCGGGTCCATCGAGGGGCTGCGGCACCGCCGTCAAGGGCGACCCCTCGACCAGGACGGCAGGGGGCAACTGGTGGGGGTCGCCAGCATCGCCCCCTGCCAGGACGCATGGCTCAATGCCTTTCTTGGCCTGCCTGATGAAGCGCTGGCCGTCATGGAGATCCAGCTCCTGAGGGCATGACGCGGGATCTCAAGGCGGCGCTGCTGATCCCGCTGGCTCTGCTGGCATTGGCTTGGCTGCAGGAGGGAATCGATCAACTGCTCTTTCGCGGGCAGTGGAACTTGCCGATGCTTCCCGGTGGTCCGGCCTTGGGGATCCTGACCGCCCCCTTCAGCCACGGCGGTTGGGGACATCTCCTCGCCAATAGCGGCTTGTTTCTTCCCCTCTCCTGGCTGGTCTGCTTCAAGAGCAAGTGGGACTATTTGGCCGTCTGGGCCGCTGTGTTGTTCACAGCCATTCCGGTCTGGCTGTGGTGGCCCAATGGCGCCCACGGCCTCTCAGGTGTGGTCTATGGATTACTGGGTTACCTGTTGTTGATTGGCTGGCTGGAGCGCAGACCATTGACCATGCTTCTGTCGCTGGCGGTCCTGCTGATCTATGGCGGAATTCTCCCCAGTCTTTTGCCGTTCTTCACCCCAGCTGGGGTGAGCTGGATCGGCCATGCCAGCGGCTTCGCAGGGGGGCTGCTCGCCGCTGCGGTGGTCTCGCGATCAAGACCATGACTCATCTCATCCCTCGAGCAGGCTTTGGCAAACCGCTGGGTGCGCTCCTGATCAGCCTCGCCATGGCCCTTGGCGCTTCGGCCCAGCCCTGGGCACCCGGCATGGAACCCCCACCGGTGCTGGAAGCCGCATCCGCCAAAGATGCCCTGAAGCTCGAGGCGTCCCGGCAAGCCAGCCAACGCCAGGCCTATCTCCGGGAGGCCCATGAGCTGCTCCACCGCCATTGGGGCACCAAGGTCAAGCCACAACTGCTCTTCGCGGGCGATCGCGCCGATGGTTGCGGGGTGAAGGAGGTGCGCCATCCCATGGCCTTCTATTGCCCCCCCAGCAAACAAATCGCCATGGCCCTGGAACTGCGCAAGAGCGTCAGAGCAGCCAAGGGCCAGAGCGATGCTGCCCTGCTCTTGCTGGATCTGGCCGTCTTGGCCCATGAGTGGGGCCATCACGTCAACCGAGAAAAGGGGCTCGGCCCCTTCAGTGGCGGCATGGGGCTCACCGTCAAACAGGAGGAACTCGCTGCCGACTGGCGAACCGGAGTCTTTCTCGGCTGGCTGTTGAACGTCGGCGCACTCCAGGTGGACGACTTCTCCAATACGGCGAATCTGCTCTTTGAGATGGGCGACTACGAGCGCATCTCAAGGCAGCACCACGGCTATCCCAAGGATCGCTTTCAGGCCCTGACCCTGGGGTTGAGCAGCCAGCTCCAACCGGGGCAGTCGGTGGGGAACTGGACCGTTGACACCAACGAAACCTTCAGCCGGCCACTCCCCGGGGAGCCAGGGGATTCCCTGCTGGGGGCACGGCGCTATGAGGTGCGGCGTTTCGAAATTGAGCGGGGCCAGCAGATCGCGACGAATCTGATCGGGGGGCTTCTCGGTGCGGCCAGCTGCGTCTGGGGCAGTCAGGACCAGTGCGTTGGGATGGCGATGCAACAGGGCAAGGGGAGAGCCCTGGGCAGCTACACCAAGCGCGAACTCACCCTCTGGTGCAACAGCGGCAGTTTTGATGTCAGTGCTGATGACTTCGACCCCCAACCCATCGGACGGGACGGCAAGGGGCAGGCCCAGGTGCTGGCGGCGAGGGACTGCTGAGCGTCAGCTGAACTCCAAGAGCAGCTCCAGAGTCAGCTTCTCCGCCAAGGCTGAGTCGATCGCGCGCAGATGACCGATGGCCGTCGGTCGATCGGAGCTGGGCAGCGCCCTGAGGTCCGCGACCGCGAGTTCCAAACAACGTCGATCGAGCTCGAGATTCACGCAGGGAATGCAGCGAACGGATCGAACCGTGGGCTCTCACTGGCATCCAGCGCTGGGGGCCAGATCCAGAGCTATCCCCCTCAGCCTTGCAAGGACTTGAGCTCTTCGTCCTGGCGGTGCTGTAGCCAGGCCTGCTGCAGATCGACGCGGGTAATGCGATAGCCCAGGAGACGAGCCTGCAGCAAGAGACCGTTGTCATCGCGGCAGCGCCGCAGCAGGTGACGCAAGTGCGGACGGGTCTCCGCATCGACGACCAAGCGCTCAAGTTCTTGCCAGCTCATGAGGCTTGAGTGGGTTCCAAACCATCGCAAAGCCAAAGCCCAGAAGCCAGGCATCGGCAGCGAGTCTCGCGAGCCTCCTGAGGCTCAACTGCAGCGGCTCTGTCGCCAGAACCCCTTTGAGGCTGCCGTGGTTCAAGCCCCAGCCCCGACCTTGATGGGCACATGAGACTGCTCCGTTTTGCAACGAGCTGTGTCATGCCCTTTCCCAGGGCGCCAGGGATCCCTTAACAACGACTCAAGCCGCCAGCGGGCGATGGGCTTCTTCGTTCAACTCACTGAAGCCATCGCAGAGCGTCAGTCCCTGCTGATGACGGGACTCGACCCGAACCCCGAGATGTTGCAGAGCTGGGCTCTGCGCCGGGGGATGGGCAACCGTTCCTTCCTGAGTCAGGCCAGGCACTGGATTAAGGCGGTGGTGGAGGAAACCAGTCCCCACGTCTGTGCGATCAAGGCCAGCCTCGGCTTCTACCAAGCCCTGGGCCCACTCGGACTGGAGTTGCTGCTGGAGGTGCGCGATCTGGTGCCGCGCGATCTCCCCCTGATCATCGACGCCAAACACGGCGATCTGAATTCTTCAACGGCCCTCGCCCACTACCTGTTCAAAGACCTGGGCGTCGATGCGGTCACCCTCTCTCCCCTGGCGGGTCAGGACATCGCCGCTCCGTTTTTGCTGTATCGAGACAAGGCAGTCGTCATCACCTGCCGCAGCTCCAACCCGGCTGCCAAACGAATCCAGTACCACCCCAACGACAGCGATCCCCTATTCCTGCAGATCGTGCGGGAGAGCCAACTTTGGGGCACCCCAGACCAGGTCCTACTGGAGGTGGGAACCAGTGACCCCAAGGTCCTCTCTCGGGTCAGACAGGCCGCACCCGAGCGCGTGCTGATGCTGCGTTCGATCTGGAGCGAAGAAGAACGGGTCGATGGACTGCTGGAGGCCGGCCTGAGCAACTCAGCGGATGGCCTACTGATTCCCATGCCCCAAAACCTGCTGGTTGAAGACGACCTAGCGGAACAGGCCGAAGCACTCAAAGGTCGCATCAACCGCAGGCGAACCAGCTGGATGGAGCAGCACCGCTCCGAACAAGCCGAGACCTGCGAGCTCTGGCTGGCCAATCAAGCGTCCGAGCAAACCAGCTCGGATCCGATGGCGGAGCTCATCGTTGAGCTCTTTGACATCGGCTGCCTGTTGTTTGGGGAATACGTCCAGGCCTCAGGAGCCGTCTTCAACTACTACATCGACCTGCGGCAGATCATCTCCGATCCGAACCTGTTCCATCGCGTGCTCCATGGCTACGCGCAACTGATGGACGGCCTGGAGTTCGATCGCATCGCGGGCATTCCCTATGGAGCCCTACCCACGGCAACCGGGCTGGCTTTGCAGTTGCACAAGCCCCTGATCTACCCAAGAAAGGAAGTCAAGGCCCATGGGGCCAGGCGCCTGATCGAAGGGGATTTCCAGGAGGGAGACCGCGTGATCGTGATCGATGACATCTTGATCAGTGGCGGCAGTGTGCTCGAGGGCATTGCCAAGCTGGAGCGCTCCGGTTTGCAGGTCAACGACGTCGTGGTCTTTATCGATCACGGCGGTCAGCGCGATCAAAGTGCCCGCGAGCGACTGAAGGCCAAGGGCTATGACTTCCATGCTGTGCTGGACATCCAGCGCATCACCAAGGCCCTGCTGGATGCTGGTCGTCTCACGGCCGAGCAAGCCAAGGTGCTGGGATAGGGGGAGATGCGATGAGGCGGGTGACCAGGCTCCTGAGGACAACGGCCGGTCTGATCGCCCTGGGAGCTCTGTTGGTGAGTTGTGGCCCCGCAGCCCGTCAATCGCCACCAAAGAACCAACCTCAACCAGCGGCTTCGGACGAACAGCAGCGTCAACGCCAGGAGCAAGAGCTGCAGCTGCAGACGCTCACGGATGAGGCAGAGGATCTGTTCAACCGCGGCGAAAACGATCTGGCCTGTGAACGGGTGCGCCAGGCCCAGGAACTCCAGTCGACGCTCGATGTCGAATTCATTGATCCCCTGGGGGAGCAGGCCAAGGCCTGCATCGAGCTCTGACGTTGAGCAGCTCCACCAACGCCATGGTCCTGGCGCGGGGCCTCAGCAAGACCTACCGGATTGCCGAGAAACAACCGGGACTGCAGGGCACCATTCGTCACCTGCTGCGACGCCGCTACCGGGACCTTGATGCCGTTAAGGCCATCAGCTTTGGGATCCAGGAAGGAGAGATGGTGGGGTTCCTTGGTCCGAATGGGGCGGGGAAAACCACGACCTTAAAAATGCTCAGCGGGCTGATTCACCCCAGTGCTGGTGAGCTGCGGGTCGCCGGAGCCATCCCGCAACGGCGGCAGCCTGGCTTCCTGCAGGACATCACCCTGGTGATGGGGAACAAGCAACAGCTGATCTGGGACCTGCCTCCTTGGGATTCGATCCGGGTCAATGCGGCGGTCTATGGCATCCCCGAACGGGAGATGAAGCGCCGGGTCAGTGAACTGGCGGATCTCTTGGAGTTGGGGGAGGAACTGCATCGCCCCGTGCGAAAGCTGTCGCTCGGCCAGCGCATGAAAGCCGAACTGCTGGCGTCATTGCTGCACCAGCCCCGGGTGCTGTTTTTGGATGAACCCACCTTGGGTTTGGATGTCACGGCCCAGGGGAGGGTTCGCGACTTCCTTGCCACCTACAACCAGCGCACTGGGGCAACCATCCTGCTGACGAGCCATTACATGGGGGACATCACGGCCCTCTGCGAGCGGGTCCTGCTGATCCACGAGGGGGCGTTGTTCCATGACGGCCCCTTGGATGCCCTGACCAGCAAACTCAGCCCCCATCGCCAGGTCCGACTGGAGCTGCATCAGCCCCAGCCGCGCGAGGCCTTTGAAGCGTTCGGAACCGTCGAGTCCCATCAGGACCATCAGGTTCAACTGCTGGTGCCACGGGATCAGCTGACGGATTCGGTAGCCGCGCTTCTCAGTCGCTTTGAGGTCCTGGACCTTGAAGTGAATGATCCGCCGATCGAGGAGCTGATGCGCAGCCTCTTCCAACAGGCAGGACGGAACTAAGCGTGCGCTCGCCCCGTGCGTCACTACGGATCGCCCGGACGCTGCTGAGCACCCAATACGCCTACATGCTGGAGTACCGCGCCGAGATCGCTCTCTGGGCCCTCTCCGGTGTTCTGCCACTGATCATGCTTGGGGTCTGGCAAAACAGCGGTGCGGCCAGTCAGGCGGGCTGGAGTCCCGCACAACTGCGGCATTACTTCGTGGCGGCGTTCATCGTCCGCCAGTTCAGCGTGGTCTGGCTGATCCATGTCTTTGAAGAGGACGTGGTCAGCGGCAAGTTGTCGCCATTTCTGCTGCAACCGCTCCAACCCCTGTGGCGTTACTTCGCGGCACACCTTGCGGAACAGGCCACACGCATCCCCTTTGTGGCCCTCATGCTCCTGGCGTTGAGTGCGGTCGATCCAGGGTTGCTCTGGAGGCCGAGTCTTCAGGAACTGCTACTTGGCCTCATGGCCCTGTGGGGCGCGTTCGTCCTGCGGTTTTTGCTGCAAACCCTCAGCAGCATGCTCTGTTTTTGGAGTGAGCGCGCTGCGGCTTTGGATCGCCTCCTGGTGATTCCCTATCTCTTCCTCTCGGGGCTGGTGGCACCACTCGACACCTTTCCGCCTGCCGTGCAGCGCTTCGCCCTCGCCACACCCTTTCCAGCGATGGTCGACTTCCCGGCACGGCTGCTTTCAGGGCTACCGGTGGACCTGGGCGCTGGGTACTTGAGCCTGCTGATCTGGTGCCTGATCCTCAGCCCCCTCTGTTACTGGGGCTGGCAGAGGGGGCTGAGGCGCTACGGAGCCATGGGCGCATGAGACGCTCCAAAACCCTGGCGATGCTGCTGCAGTTCTGGCGCAGTTCATTGGAGTCCGAGAGCGAGTACCAGCTCAACCTTGTTCTGGAGTGCCTCTCTGTTTTCGGAAATCTGGCCGGAAGCCTCTTTGTGCTGTCACTGCTGTTTTCTGGGCAGTCCACCCTTGGGGGCTGGACTTGGAATGAAGCGCTCATCGTCCTCGGGCTTTACACGCTGCTCGATGGCTTCACGAGCTGCCTGCTCCAGCCGAACCTCAGCAAGATCGTGAACCACGTTCAGCAGGGCACCCTGGATTTCGTGCTGCTGAAACCGGTGGACTCGCAGCTCTGGCTGTCCCTGCGTTGCTTCTCCCCCTGGGGCGCTCCAGGTTTGCTGGCTGGTTGCGTCCTGGTGGTCCTGGGCTTACCCGAAATCCGCCCTCAGTCCTTGCTCTTGGGTGGACTCTTGCTGGCCAGTGGTGCTGCGATTCTCTACAGCCTCTGGTTCTCACTCGCAGCCCTCTCGATTTGGTTCGTGAAGGTCTGGAATGCCACTGAAGTTCTCCGCTACACGCTCGTGGCGGGGCGCTATCCGGTGAGTGCCTACCCACCGGCTCTGCGGCTGGTGTTTGTTTTTGTGTTGCCGGTGGCCTTCATGACCACCGTTCCCTCCCAGGCCCTTCTGGGTCAGGGGTCCTGGCACTGGGCCCTGGGATCAGTGCTGATGGCCGCGGGGAGCCTGATCGCCAGTCGCCTCTTCTGGCAATTTGCGCTCCGTCACTACACGTCAGCCAGCAGCTGAGTCCAGACCCAGCCTTGCATTGGATACACAGTCTGTGTAGGATTGCCGGGAGGTCCAGGTCAGAGATTGGCCAGCGAACGCCACCAAGTCATCCTGAGCGAGGCCGCGGCGCACTGGGTTCGCGACTTCTCAAAGGAGCAGCGCCACTCGATCTCAAAGGCCATCGCCATCCTTGTCGATGAGGCGATCGAGCGTCGTGCAGGCCCCGGCCTCGATGAGACCCCAGACACGGACTTCCGCCAGTTCCTTCGCGAAAAGTTCTCGATGGACTTCGAGATTTGGTCCCATTCCAAGCGCGGGTAGGACGTACACAGATGTCCCCATCCATGACTCCCTTCTTCCAGTCTGGAATCAGCCTTGAAACCTCAATCCAGCTCAGCACCTGGCTGGATGCTCGCTTTGGGGCGACGACGGATGAGCAGACGGCGAGCGATCGCCTGGGACGACAGGCCGGGTTGCTTGTCGCCCATGACCTGGTCACGGCTCAATACGCAACCAATGGGATGGCCGATGTCTTTGCGGCGATGCATAGCTGTATCGACGACTGGCTGGAGACGTCTCCCGTACCGCCAGGGGAACGCCGGCCGATCAAGCGCCGTGCGGTTCGCGCGGGGGTGATCCAGTGCTGGACATCACTGGCCGAGATGCGGCCGGATGAGCCCTGCTACCAGGAGCTGATGGAACAAACCTGTGCAGCGGTCATGGTGGCTGAATTGGCGGAGGATCAACCGAGCGCCTGAGACTTAGTCCACGAAGCGTTTGTAGAGCCAGCGCACAAAACCACCGATCAAGGGGACAGGGGCAAACGTTGGGCCGACAAAGTCGAAATAGTCGCGGTGATCAACGATCAGACCCTGGTCATTGAGCCGCAGTCGCGTCGCGCCCGGATACACGAACTCAATGCCCTTGATCTTCAGCCCCATCGTCCATTCGACAAAAGCGGTTTGGCCGCTCAGGGCGACGGCGTGCGGAGCCAGGTAGACATCATCGCAACGGTTCACCAGGCCATCCTGGGCATCGAGGTAGGCCTGAAGTCCATCGCGGGACTGGGTGGGATCCTCAAAATGCACATCCGGTGCATACACCGCTTTCCATTGCCCATGGCTCGGGGCCGGTGCGCCATAGGGCTTGGTGAACAGCTGACGCAGGGACTGCTCCGTCAGTGGGAGCTGGAATCCAGAGGAAGAAGCAGTCACAGCTCAAGGAGCGGGTGCGCTCATCCTGGCTTCCTGGGAGGAGCGCTGCGGGGGTGCAACTGCAGGTAGCGATCGACAGGCAGGGGTTGGAGTTGTTCGTAGCCAACAGGAAGCCAAAGATCCCCCTGCTGGGCGTTGTAGTGAATCTCCCAGTGATAAAGGCCCACCAAGGCCTGGGGATCCTCCTTAATCAAGGAGGCATAGAGGAGAACAGCCTCGCCGTAGAGATCGCTGTTGTTGTAGCCCCAGAGACCACGGCGAATGTTCTTGAGACCGCCGCGGCGCACGAGATAACGGGCCGCTGCCTGAATCGCATCATGGGGATTACGGATGTCCCCTCGGCCGATGCCTGGCTCCGCCCAGGTGGTTGGCAAGAACTGCATCGGGCCCTGGGCATTGGCAATGGAGACGCCGTCAATGCGTCCCATCCCGGTCTCCACCAAGTTGACCGCCGCGAGCACCTCCCACTCGATCCCTGTCGCGGCTTCGGCCTTGCGGTAGTGGGCGAGTAACTGGGGCAGGGGTTCGGGGGGAATAATCCGCCAGGCCGGCACCTGGGCAGGGCGGCGTTTGCTCATCGCCAGAAACGCACGTCTCGCCGCCAGGTGCCGTTCGGCCACGGAACGCCAACGGGTTGGGAGTTGATCCAGGACCGCCTGACTGCGCTGTCGATCAAGCGAGAGAACCCGATAGATCACCTGCTGTTGATGGGCCAAATCCGGGAGTTGGTCCGCTGGCGTCTGCGGATCGCGCAACTGGCTCTCAAGCGCAGCCAGTCGACGCGCGGTCTCGCTTGCAGCACGCGGAACCGTTGGGTAACTGCGGGGTTGCCGCCGCGGCGCGGCGGCGGGAGCAGCATTGCTTTGGGCCTCGTTGGGGGAGGCACAGGCCACCAGTCCTGCCAGGGCTGCAGCAAGAACCAAGCCAACGGATCGGGTCATGGATTCAGGGCCGCTGCGCCCATGCCTACAGCATTCGCGCTCAGGTTGCAGACTGCAGCGACCGATCAATCAGCCATGACCGTTCTGGTGCTGGAGGAGTCCCAGAGGCGCAAGTGGGACGGATCCGATGACGTCCTGTTTTATGCCGAGCCGCGGCTGGTGCATCACCTGGACCAGGCCTTCCGCACACGGCTCACCGCGCTCTACACAGAGCGGATTCCAAAGAACGCCGTAGTGCTGGATTTGATGTCCAGCTGGGTCTCACACCTTCCAGAGGACAAGGCCCTCGAGCGGGTGATCGGGCACGGTTTAAACGAGAAAGAACTCGCGGCCAACCCCCGCCTGGATAGCTACTGGCTGCAAAACCTCAACCAAAACCAGGAACTACCACTACCCAGCAGCAGCGTGGACGCCACCTTGATCGTCGCCGGCTGGCAGTACCTCCAATATCCCGAGGCCATCGCCAGTGAACTGCTGCGGCTGACGCGGCCTGGCGGTCAGGTGATCGTTGCCTTCTCCAACCGGATGTTCTTCACCAAAGCACCCCTGATCTGGACCGATAGCAGCGATCAGGACCATCTCGATTACGTCGCAGGCGTCCTGGAGGCCCAAGGCTGGCAGTCAACCGAGCGAATCGCAGAAACCACAAAGGCCGCTGGCGTGATGGGGCTGCTCGGTCAGCCGGGTGACCCGTTCTTTGCCGTGATCAGCCACAAACCAAACCAGCTGCCTTAAGCGGCCCAATCGCGGTCGCGCCCCAAGGGAGCTGGAGCGTTCGTTGGTTCGTCCGCGGAGTAGGCCAACTCGAGGATCAAGCGCTTGGCCTTCTGGCGCAGACGGCGCCGATGGCTCAGAAAGGCCCGCACCAGTTGAAGACCCACCACTCCGTAGAGCAGCAAGAGCGCGGCGTTGGCAACGGCAGCAAGCATGCGGCAGCCCCAAAGGTGGGTCCATGAGAACCGCTTCATGGAGCGCGGGCAATCAATCGAGAGAAAGTTTTTTGATTTGGCTCTGCAACGCTGTCGCCCAGGGCACCCGGTCACTCGCGTAGGTTGAAGGCTGGTACAGGGCCTTCAGATGACAGCGAGTTCAGAAGGTCTAACGATTGGTGAGCTGGAGTCCAAATACTTCCTCTACCGCAAGGCCCTGAAACAGCTGCTGCTCGAAGGACGTTCGACCGCCGGCATCGAAAAAACCCTGGTCTGGAGCAGGCTCGAGACCCTGCACAACTGCCTTCCCCGTCAGTACAAGGCACCGGACCAGATCCGCTACCAGCTTCAGCGGGAGATTCAACGGGAGACCACGGCCAGCTAGGCCGGTCCTCTCGAACAGCTGACCCCGAGTCCTCAGGACAAGGCTGTTTCCGTGACAGCGTCATCTGATGGATGCCGCTCTCCTGGAGGCCGCTGAGGTCTTTCATCCCCCAGGGACCGTGTTGCAGGTCAGCCCCCTGGGAAGCGGCAATGTCAACGACACCTATCTGGTCGAGACCGCTCGCGGAGCGTATGTCTTGCAGCGGATCAACACCGCGGTTTTTGGCTCACCGGAGCAGGTGATGCGCAACCTGCTGACCCTGCAGGCGCATATCGCAGGGAAGGAGCAGCCACCGCAGAGCTCCCGCTGGGAGCACCCGCAGTTGCTGGCGCCAAGGGGCTCAGCCGATCCCTGGCATCGCTGCCAAGAGGGCAAGGTCTGGCGCTGCATGAGCTTCATCGGCCAGGCCCGCAGCGTTGATGCGATTGAGGATGAGCGGCAGGCCTACGAACTGGGCCGGGGGCTCGGTCGCTTTCATCAACTGATCCACGACCTCCCCACCGAGACTCTCCACGACACCCTCGAGGGGTTCCACATCACCCCTCGCTACCTCGATCAGTACCGGCAGGCGCTGGTGCGCACACAAGCCGAGCCCTGCGAGGACACCGACTTCTGCATTGCCTTTATTCGCGAGCGCGAAGGCTTCTGCTCCGTCCTCGAGCAGGCCAAGGAGCGCGGCGAACTGCAGGAGCGGCCGATTCACGGTGATCCCAAGATCAACAACGTGATGCTGGACACAGAGACGGGCGAGGCCGTCGCCCTGATCGATCTCGACACGGTGAAACCAGGACTGGTGCAGTACGACATCGGAGATTGCCTGCGCTCCTGCTGCAACCGGGCTGGCGAGGAGGCCAGCAGCCCCGATCAAGTCAGTTTTGATCTGGGATTAGCCGAAGCCATCCTGCGGGGCTACCTCGAGGCGGCCGGTTCGATGCTGACGGCATCGGATCGTCGCTTCATCCCCGAAGCCGCTCGACTGATCAGCTTCGAACTAGGTCTTCGCTTCTTCACGGATCACCTCAATGGCGATGCCTATTTCAAGGTGAAGACGCCCGGACAAAACCTCAAACGCGCCCGCGTGCAATTTGCACTCACCCAGAGCATCGAAGAGCAGTGGGAGTTGCTGCAAACGCTGCTGGTGGGCCTGAGCAACCAGGCCCCTGCTGCCCTGTAACCGTGCTTCGCCTGCAGCCCTTTCAACACGAAGCGTTCCTCCAGGACTGCAGTGTTGAAGCGAATCTCGTTCTGTGCGATTCCGAGCTGCAACTGCAGTTCAGGTTGCAGGGCCCAAGCGATCAACTGGTTTGCCCGGAAGCAACAGCCGAGCCCAAGCGTGTAGACGGTCTTTGGCAGAGCACCTGCCTCGAAGCTTTTTTTGGCGTTCCGGGCCAGCGTCCCTACTGGGAGTTCAACCTCAGTCCCAGTGGTGATTGGAACCTCTACAGGCTGGAGGACTACAGGCAGGGGTTGGCCATCGAAACGGGGATCCAGGTCAAAGGAATCAACAGCCGCCGGCAGGAACTGGATTCGGCCTTGATCCTGGAGTCCGAGGTTTGCCTGGATCTGAAGAAAGCCTTTGAGCAACTGGAATGCTCTCTGACGGCCGTTGTCGCGTTACACCACCAGGGATGCAGCTTTTGGGCGTTGAAGCACTGCGCCAGTGAAGCCGATTTTCACCGGCGCGAAAGCTTCAGCATCACGGCAAAACAATCCGCTCAAGACTGATTACAAAACCGAAGAAATTCACACGCTTTGAAAGCGAAACGTTCTTTTCAGTAGCGTGCGCTACATCAACGCCTGTCCGGTTTGAATGTCACCCACTGCGGAGAAGAGCACCTGGTCAGCATGACCACGGCTGAAGCCTCCCAGCTGGTCGATGCCTGCGCCTTGCTTCTTCTGGCATCGAAAACGACCCCGGATTGCCAACTCAAGCCCGAGATGGCTGCGGTGTTGCAGACCGTCTTCGAGCACCTCAGCACCCACGTCGTCTAAGCGGCCGCTAGAAACGGCCCATGCACGCACTTTCCCTACCCACCTGGTGGATCCATGTGGCCTCAGTGTTGGAGTGGGGACTGGCCATGCTGGCCATTCAACGGTGGGGCCAACGGCGCGGAGAGCCGGAGTGGAACTGGCTAGCGCTGGCCATGGTTCCAGCGTTGATCAGTGCCATGGCCGCCTGCACCTGGCACCTCTTCGATAACGCCCAGGAGCTCTACGGACTGGTCGTCCTGCAGGCCGGCTGCACCGTCCTTGGCAACGCTGCCATGGCTCTGGCGGCCTGGAATCTCCAGCGCAAGCGGGCAACCCTGGGATGAACGGGCTGATCCAAGCTCTCAGCGCTGGTCTGAGCCAACTCGGGAGTGTTGATCCCTCGCCCCTGTTCGCGGCCTCACTGTTCCCTTACCTGGCCTTTCTCTGGTGGGCCTGGAAGTCCAAACGCGTTCCACCCCTAGCCCTCTGGGGCTTTGGCTTCACCTTGATCTTTGTCTTGATCACGATTGCAGCGGCCCTGCTGGCCGAAGGGCTCTACGGCCGTCAGTTGGCCGATGTGGATCCACTGCATGGGGGCGCAGAGCTGTTCTTGACCGTCAGCAACGTGATGATCCTGCTGGGATTCATGCCCAAGGGGGTGAACAAGTCTTAAGCGAAGGGGGCCATTGGCCTGCGCCGCTCGGAAGATGAGGTGTCACCCAAAGATTTCGATGCTCGCTCCTCTGCTGGCTATCGCCCCCGCCTCCGTGGCCTGGTCTCCCAAGGTGGGCCTGGTGATGATCATCGCCAACGTGATCGCCATCGGCATCGGCAAGGCCACCATCAAGTACCCCAACGAGGGTGCACAGCTTCCCAACGCAGCCATGTTTGGCGGCATGAGCCACGCCGCTCTGCTGGCCACCACCTCCTTCGGTCACATCCTCGGCATGGGCGCGATCCTCGGCCTGGCCGCCCGCGGCGTGGTCTGATCCACGCTCCTTCGTTCAGTCGTCTGAAGCCCCCCTCCTGCAGGGGGGCTTTTTTGTGGCCATGGATGCCCAGCCCAGCAGGTAGGGCAGGGCCCGCACTCCATAGCGCTCGAAGCGGTAATCAAACAACAACCGCGAGAGTGCCTCGGCACTGGCCGTTGTCTGCAACCCCTCGAGTAGACGCTCCAAACGACGATCGGCCGGTTCACCGGAGAGGCCGAGCCAGGTGCGTTGGGCCAGACGGCCGCTCAGGGACCAGCGCCACCCCAGCTTTTGGCGCAAACGTTTGGGATAGCTCGCGAGGGGCCGGCCTCGCCCAGCCAGGGCCCCCAGCAGGAGGGGTGCAAGAACATCGGCACTGGTCAGGGCATGGCGAATGCCTTCGCCACCGAGCAGGTTTCCGGTGCTGACCGCGTCGCCCAATCCCACCAGAGCACCACGTTGATGCGCTTCACGGCGACGAATCGTGCTGCGGATCAGGCCCCCATGGCGATCCACCACGGTGTCGCCAGTCAGCCCCAGGCGATCGAGCAGCTGCAGCTGCAATTGGTGGAGCGGCGGTTGCGAGCGCCCGCTGTCGTGCAGGCGGCAGACGCCCACCTTTAAGCGCCCGGGCTCCATGGGAAAGACCCAGCCATAGCCCTGGGGAACCCAACGACTGCCGAGCATGAAACTCAGGCGCCCGGCCCAGTCCTGCCAGCGCTCGACGGGAACCTGGAGCACCCACTCCACCCCTGAGCCACTGACCAGGGGGTGGTGGCGTGGTTCACCCATGAGCACACGTTTTTCTCCGGTGGCATCGACCACGAAACGGCTGGTGATCACTGCTTCACGGCCCCCCGGGCCCCGCAGCTGCGTCTGGGCGAGACCGGAGCTCAGGGTCTCGGTGGCGCAGACCCTCCAGCCGAGCTGGAGTTGCGTACCGCTAGCCAGGGCCTGATCTGCCAACCAGCGCCGCAGGGCCGCAAAGTCCAAAACAACGCCGAGTGGTGCATCGGCCGCCCAGCAACGGCGACTCTCCCCCGGCCCAAAGAGCTGCCACTGGTCCCAGCGAGAGGCGATCACCGACTCGGGCAGCTGCCAACGCTCGACGGCGCTGAGCGGCAGGGCGGCACTGCTGAAGGCGTTCTTCGAGAAGTCCTCCAGGGCCTCCACCAGCAGCACCGTGGCGCCGGCTGCACTCAACTGCTGTGCCAAGCGAGAGCCGGAAGGACCGGCGCCCGCAATCAGCACATCCCAGGTTCTCTGATCGCGAGGCGCTTCAGACACCCACAGCCTGGCGCTTCAAGGTGCCGAAGCGATCCAGGATGGACTCGGTCATCTGGACCGGGGTCAGGCCCAGGGCCTCCTTGCTTTGGGCCGGTGTGGCGTGGTCCACCAGCACATCCGGGATACCAATCCGGTGCACCGGCACCAGCACGTCCTTGTCGTTGAGGATCTCGACCACAGCGGCGCCGAAGCCACCGGCGAGGCAGCCCTCTTCCATGGTCACCACCTTGCCGATCCGGCGAGCCATCGGCAGGATCAACGCCTCATCCAGCGGGCGTAGGAAGCGGGCGTTGATCACCGCCGCGCGGACGCCCTGTTCCTGCAGCAGACCGGCTGTGGCCATGGCCGGAGCCACCATCGAGCCATAGGCCACGATCAGCAGATCATCGCCATCGGTGAGCAGTTCACCGCGTCCGATCTCCAGGGGCTCCCATCCCTCTTCCATCAAGGGGGCTCCTTCCCCTTCACCCCGCGGAATGCGGAGGGCGGTCGGACCGCTGTGGTTCAAGCAGGTCACCATCATCCGTTGCAGCTCGGCCTCGTCCTTCGGCGCCATGACCGTGAAATTCGGAACACAGCGCAGGTAGCTGATGTCGTACTGGCCTTGGTGCGTGGGGCCATCGGCACCGACGATGCCGGCGCGATCCAAAACAAAAGTGACCGGCAGGTTCTGGATGCCGACGTCATGGATGAGTTGGTCGTAGGCGCGCTGCAGGAAGGTGCTGTAGATCGCACAAACGGGGCGCAGTCCTTCACAGGCCATGCCAGCCGCCATGGTCACGGCATGCTGCTCAGCGATGCCGACATCGAAATACTGCTGGGGGCGCGCCTTCTCAAGGAGATCCAGACCCGTGCCCGTGGCCATGGCGGCCGTGATGCCCACCACCCTGGGATCCTGCTCACAGAGTTTGACCAGGGTCTGGCCGAAGACCTTGCTGTAGCTAGGGGGCTTGGGCTTGCTGGAGGGGTAGGCCTTGCCGGTCGCTAGATCGAATGCACTCTGGGCGTGGTAGCCCACCTGATCCGCCTCAGCGAAGGCGTAGCCCTTGCCTTTGGTGGTGGCCACATGCACCAGCACCGGACCCTCATGGGCGTGGGCCTGCTCGAAGACGTCGATCAGACCTGCGATGTCATGGCCGTCGACCGGGCCCATATAGGTGAAGCCCAGTTCCTCAAAGACCGCGCCCAGCTTGGGGACGGCGAGGCGCTTCATGCTCTCCTTGAGGTTTTTGAGCTCCGGCGGCAGCTCACCGTGCATGAACGGCAAGTGCTTGATCGCCTCTTCCGCGTTGTCCTGAAGGAACTGCAGCGGACGGCTATGCCGCATCCGGTTCAGGTGGGTCGAGAGCGCCCCGACGGGGGGGCTAATCGACATGTCGTTGTCGTTGAGGACAACCAAAAGGCGGGTCTTGGGGAGGTGGCCTGCGTGGTTGATGGCCTCCAGGGCCATGCCCCCGGTTAGAGAGCCGTCACCAATGACGGCAACACTCTTGAAATCCTCACCGCGTTGATCACGGGCCAGGGCCATGCCCAGGGCGGCAGAAATCGAAGTGCTGGCGTGGCCTGCACCGAAATGGTCAAAGGAGCTTTCGCAGCGCTTGAGGTAGCCCGCAACCCCGTCTTTTTGACGCAGGGTGTGGAAATCCTTGTAGCGACCAGTGATCAGCTTGTGGGGATAGGCCTGGTGGCCCACATCCCAGACCACGCGGTCCTTGTCGAGGTCGAGGGTCTGATAGAGGGCGAGGGTCAGTTCCACAACGCCCAGGCCAGGACCGAGGTGTCCGCCGCTGGTGCTCACCACCTCCAGGTGGCGTTCTCGGATCTGACGGGCAATGCCCTCTAACTCAGTGACGCTCAGGCCATGCAGCTGATTCGGATGCGTCAGCTCGCTGAGATGCATGCCTGCGGCCAAGATTGGGGTTCAGCCTACGCGGAGCCGGACGTCCTCTGGGGTTGATTTGGCTACCCCTAGACCGATCCCAGGAGCTTGCGAGACTGGTGTGATCGTCCAGTCGCAATGACAGCCACCGGCCCCAACCAGAACTCCGGCTCCGGCATGGAGATGCTGCAACGAATCCTGCGGGCCAGGGTCTACGACGTGGCCATCGAGTCGCCCCTCGATGCAGCGCCGAACCTCTCCAGGCGGCTGAAGAACACCGTTCTGCTGAAGCGGGAAGACCTGCAGCCGGTCTTCAGTTTCAAGTTGCGCGGCGCCTACAACAAGATGGCCAGCCTCAGCCCATCGGAGCTGGAGCGGGGCGTGATCGCTGCGAGCGCCGGAAACCATGCCCAGGGCGTGGCCCTGGGCGCCCAGCGCTTGGGCTGTCGAGCGGTGATCGTCATGCCCGTGACCACCCCAGAGATGAAGGTCAGGGCCGTGGCGGCCCGGGGAGCTGAGGTGGTGCTGGAGGGCGACACCTATGACGCCGCCTGCGCGGAGGCCTACCGACTGGCCGATGAGCGAGGGCTGACCTTTATTCATCCCTTTGATGACCCTGAGGTGATCGCAGGCCAGGGGACCATTGGGCTGGAGATCCTCAGACAGTGCTCTGAGCCCCCCGATGCGATCTACATCGCCGTCGGCGGAGGTGGCCTGATCGCTGGCATTGGCGCCTACGTCAAAAGCCTCTGGCCCAGCGTTGAGGTCATCGGGGTGGAACCGGTTGATGCCGATGCCATGACCCGCTCCCTGGCCCTAGGGGAGAGGGTGAAGCTCGAGCAGGTCGGACTGTTCGCCGATGGTGTCGCCGTACGAGAGGTCGGTGTTCAGACCTTTGAGCTGGCCAGAACTGTCGTCGACGCCATGGTCACCGTCGACAACGACGCCATCTGCGCCGCCATCAAGGACGTCTTTGAAGACACCCGCTCGATTCTTGAGCCGGCCGGTGCCCTTGCGGTGGCGGGAATGAAGGCTGACATCAGCCGCCGTCAGCGCGAGGGACAGACCCTGGTGGCCGTGGCCTGCGGGGCCAACATGAACTTCGATCGCCTTCGCTTTGTGGCGGAGCGCACCGAGATCACCGAAGACCGCGAAGCGATGTTGGCGGTCGAGATCCCGGAGCAGGCCGGAAGCCTGCGTCAGTTCTGCACCCTGCTGGGGCAGCGCAGCCTGACCGAATTCAGCTATCGACTGGCCGACCCCAGTCGCGCCCACATCTTTGTTGGGGTGCAAACCAGCGGCAGCTCCGATGAACAGGCCTTGATCCACAGCCTGAGGGAAGCCGGCTTCCCCTGCCTGGATCTCTCCAACGACGAGCTCTCCAAGCTCCATCTGCGGCACATGGTCGGCGGTCGGCTACCGGCCAGCACGGGTGAGGCCGCTGGCCATGGGCGGGAACTGCTCTACCGCTTCGAATTCCCGGAGCGACCGGGCGCACTGATGCGCTTCCTGACCAGCCTGCATCCCAACTGGAACATCAGCATTTTTCACTACCGGAACCACGGGGCAGACGTCGGCCGCATCGTCGTCGGGGTCCAGGTGCCCGAGGCGGAGATGAACGAATGGCAGAGCTTCCTCGATGGACTGGGCTATCAGTACGCCGATGAGACCAGCAATCCGGCCTATCGCCTCTTCCTGGGTGAGCTGGCCGGCAGCTTGAGCGTGGGATAACTTTCGAGCAACGCACTGTTCAGCCGGGGGATATGGCAGGCGACACCCAAGAGCCCATCCCCGCTGAAGGCGACACGATTGCCCTGCAACGGGCCGGCAGCAATCTCTCGCTACCCGCACGCCTAGAGGCCATCCTTTATCTCAAGGGCAGGGCTCTGACCCAGGGCGAGCTAGCCGAGATCGCAGGCGCCAGTCGTGATGAGGTCGAGATGGGCCTGATCACCCTGATGGCCGACTACGCCCACAGGGACACCGCTCTCGAGATTCGCCAGGAGGGCAAGCGCTACAGCCTGCAACTGCGGGATGGCCTGGGGGATCTGGTGCAGAACCTGCTGCCGGTGGACCTCTCCACAGCGGCCCTGCGCACCTTGGCCACGATTGCCATCAAAAAGCGAATCCTGCAGTCCGATCTGGTGGACCTGCGGGGATCAGGGGCCTACGACCACATCAAGGAGCTGCTGGCCCAGAACTTCATCGAGCGCAAACGCCAAAGCGAGGGACGGTCCTTCTGGTTGAGCCTCAGTGAGAAGTTCCATCGAACCTTCTCGGTCAAGACCGATGAGCTGGTGGCCCAGCGCAAGGCGGTCAAGCCAGCTCCCGCCAGTCCCGCAGTCGAGGTCAGCGATGAAGAGTGGGAGCAGGCCGCCTAGGGCAATCCCAGCCTCCACACACACTCAATAGAGTGACTCCAACGCAGCTGCAGCCATGTCCATCCTCGGCGATCTGATCGGCGTCCTGATCCAAACGCTCTCGATCTACACGCTCGTGCTGTTCGTTCGGGTGCTGCTGAGCTGGTTCCCCAATCTCGACTGGAGCAATCCAGTGCTCTCCACCGTGAGTGCGATCACCGACCCCTACCTCGGGGTGTTTCGCGGTTTGATCCCCCCCCTGGGCGGCCTGGACCTCTCAGCAATCGTGGCTTTCCTGGCCCTTCAGTTACTCCAAAGCTTGCTGGAGCAGAGCCGGGGTTACTTCTATCCAGCCTTCTTCTAAGCCGGATCCACGTCGGCGACGGCCTGCTCCAACGGCAGCAGGTCATCAAACTCACCCGCACGGGTCCGAACAGGAGCGCTGAAGCCGCGCGCTTTCACGTTGGAGAAGCTGAACGGTCCTGGGGTGCCCGCTGGGACAGCCAGACGCAGGGCAAAGCTTGAGGTGCCCTGCTCGACATCGCCGATGGAGCCGACTCGGGAACGGTTCTGAAGCACTGGTTCGCCGCTGGCGTCCAGGATTTGGGCAAAGACATCGGTGTCAAATACCGTCTTGCGACCAGGGTTATCGACACTGCCCCGCAGCACAAAACAACTGGCACCACTGGGCCGCTTGAGCTGCGGTTGAGCTCCGATATCTTCAGCAGGACAGGGGTCCAAGCTCACGTCGTGAACGCTCAGACCAGCGGCCAAGGCGCCAGGGGCGGCGCCGAAGACTGTGCAAGCAACGACGAGTACTGCGCTCAGCGCTCGAGCGAGGGCCCGTGAGAGCGATCGGTGCATCTGCATCCAGCCTGACTCCAGCTGCTTAGCGGTGGTCGCCGCTTCCAGCGATCACGTTACGGGCGGCGCGACTGGCCAATTTGTCGAGGTTGGCCTGGGCGATCTCATCGAGACTGAAGCCCAACTCACTGGCGAGCTGAGCGACGTACCAAAGGACATCACCGAGCTCGAGCTTCAAGGACTCCCGGACCTCCGCGGAAAACTCGCCACCGCTATCGCGCAGCACTTTTTTGACCTTGTCCGCGACCTCTCCGGATTCTCCGCAGAGGCCCAGGGTTGGGTAGATGGGGTTGGAGCCCACATCGGGATAGCGGGCCGTTTGCCTCGCACCCTGCTGATAAGCATTCAGATCCATTGGTACGACAGCGCTGGAGGGCCTCGATGATAGTGTCGCTTCTCCCTTTGGCGCCCCCGAATGGCCCTGCCCGATCTCACGCGTCGCACCAAGATCGTGGCAACCATCGGTCCCGCCACCGAATCGCCTGAGCAGCTCAGGCGCCTGATTGAGGCAGGTGCCTCCACCTTTCGCCTGAATTTCTCCCACGGCGACCACAGCGAGCACGCAGCGCGGATCAGCACCATCCGCAAGGTTGCCGCGGAGATGGGGGTTCACATCGGGATCCTCCAGGACCTCCAGGGCCCCAAGATTCGCCTGGGCCGTTTCAAGGACGGTCCGATCACCGTTGCCCAAGGCGATCCCTTCACCCTGACGTCCAGGGACGTCGAGTGCTGCCAAACCATCGCCACCGTCACCTACGACAAGTTGGCGGATGAAGTGGTCCCCGGGAGCCGCATCCTGCTGGATGACGGCCGCGTCGAGATGGTCGTGGACCAAGTGGAGCAGTCCAGCCAGACCCTCCACTGCACCGTCACGGTTGGTGGCGTCCTCTCCAACAACAAGGGCGTCAACTTCCCGGACGTGCAGCTCTCCGTCCGTGCCCTGACCGACAAGGACCGGGAAGACCTCGAATTTGGTCTGAGCCAAGGCGTCGATTGGGTGGCCCTGAGCTTCGTGCGCAATCCCTCCGACATGGAGGAGATCAAGGCCCTGATTCGCTCCCACGGCCACAACACGCCCGTGGTCGCGAAGATCGAAAAATTTGAAGCCATCGACCAGATGGATGCGCTGCTGCCGATGTGCGACGGCGTCATGGTGGCCCGCGGCGACCTCGGTGTGGAGATGCCCGCCGAGGAAGTTCCCCTGCTGCAGAAGGAACTGATCCGCAAGTGCAACACCCTGGGGATTCCGGTCATCACCGCCACCCAGATGCTCGACTCGATGGTGAGCTGCCCCAGGCCCACCCGCGCAGAAGTCAGCGACGTCGCCAACGCCATCCTCGATGGCACCGATGCGGTGATGCTCTCCAACGAAAGCGCCGTGGGTGATTACCCCGTCGAGGCCGTGGCCACCATGAGCCAAATCGCCCGGCGCATCGAGCGGGACTACCCCAGCCGCAGCAGCGATGGGCAGCTGGCCTCAACCGTTCCGAACGCCATCTCCCACGCCGTCAGCTCGATTGCGAGCCAGCTGGAGGCTGCGGCCATCCTTCCGCTGACCAAGAGTGGATCCACGGCGCGCAACGTCAGCAAATTCCGCCCAAGCACACCGATCCTGGCCATCACCAGCGACAGCAAGGTGGCCTCACAGCTTCAACTGGTCTGGGGCGTGACCCCGTTGCTGGTCTCCGACATGGACAACGCAGCGGCAACCTTTAACCGGGCCATGGAAGTGGCAGCGGAGGCAAACCTGCTCAAGGAAGGGGATCTGGTCATTCAGACCGCCGGAACCTTCGCTGATGTCAGCGGTTCGACCGACCTGGTCAAGGTCAGCGTCGTGGGCAAGGGCACCGTTCTCAACCCGAGCATCGTTTAAAACGGGGCTCTGCTGGCCATCCCGGCAATGCCCGCCAAGCTCCCTATGCGCGAGACCGTCGGGATGGCCCTGGCCACCCTGAGGGCCAATCGTCTGCGCTCTCTGCTCACGATGCTGGGCATCGTGATTGGGAATGCCTCAGTCATCACCCTGGTCGGTGTCGGCCGTGGTGCCCAGAACCTCGCCGAGGGTCAGCTCAACACGCTGGGGGCCAACGTCCTCTTTGTCGTCCCGGGCAACAACGACAGCCGTCGCCGCGGAATTGATTTTCCCAAGACCTTGGTTTTGGAAGATGCCGAAGCCATCGCCGAGCAGGTCCCGAGTGTTCGCAGGGTGGTGCCGCAGATCACCCTCAGCGCCGTACTGCAGGCGGGCGCAAAAAGTGCCAGCGCCACCGTTTCAGGCATCAGCCCAGAGTTTTTAACGGTGCGGCGATTTGAAGTGGCCCGGGGCCGCTTCATCGACCAGAGGGACATGGAAGGGGCCCGCAATGTCGTGGTCATTGGACCTGACCTCAAGCAAAAACTCTTGCCCTCTGGCTCCGCGATCGGACAGCGCGTCCGCATTCGCAATCAGGGCTTTGAAGTGATTGGTGTGATGGCGCCGAAAGGTGCTGTCTTTGGCCAAAACCAAGACGAGGCCGCCTACATCCCCCTGACGACGATGGTCAGCAAGCTCTCAGGCCGGGATCCCACCTACGGGGTGAGCCTGAACTTCATCAGCGTGGAGGCCGTGGATGAGGCCAGCACCGGTGCGGCGAAATTCCAGATCACCAATCTGCTGCGCCAGCGGCACAACATCCTGCGGGAGGACGACTTCGCTGTCCGCTCGCAAAAAGATGCCCTCTCGATTGTGGGCACCATCACCGGCGGACTCACCTTGATGCTCGCCGCCATCGGTGCGATCTCGCTGTTGGTGGGCGGCATCGGGATCATGAACATCATGTTGGTCTCGGTCAGTGAGCGGACCTCAGAAATCGGACTGCGCAAGGCCATCGGTGCGCGCAGCAGTGATGTCCTGAGTCAGTTCCTCGTTGAGGCCTTAGTGCTCTCCACCTTGGGTGGATTGATTGGAAGCAGCCTGGGCCTCTCCGCCATTGCAATCGTGGCGGCCGTCACACCCCTTCCCGCTGCCATTGGCAGCAGCAGTGTGTTGGTGACGATGGGACTCTCCGGCAGCATTGGGTTGGTCTTTGGCGTGCTGCCGGCCAGGCGTGCGGCTCGACTGGATCCAATCACCGCCCTACGCAGTCTCTAGGGACAAACCTGAAGGAAATCGAAAGAAGCCTGCGACCTTGAGGGCCGGTCTCATCGACGACAAATCAGGCCGATGAAACAGGCGTCAATGACAGTTCTGATTCCAATTGGTCTTGAACCAGCTCCAGTGTGGGTACCAAAACCGCAGCGATCGGATGGTGATCCTGCGCTGCATTGGACCCGATCAATTCTTCCTGGAGCGGGTGGTCTTCCCCGTTGAGATCCTGGGGTTTGAGGCACCACCGGCCTCTGAAGTCGAGATTTGGAGCCATTCCTTAGGGGGACCAGAACTGCTGGAACGGTTCCTGGCGGAGGAGCTCACCAGCGTGTCTGAGCTTGATTGGCCGCAATCGGCCTAATGATCAGCCTCGAATGAGAGGGAAAAAGCGCTGCCGCGCCTGAGATCTGCCCAGAACAGGCCGCGCTCGCTTTACACTTGTTAAACATTCAGATCTGCACCTCAGGCGGCCATGAATCAACGCTGGCGCACGATTGCTCTTTGGGTTCTGCCCATCAGCGTCGCTGTCTTCCTCGGCTGGCAAGTCCTGGGCGGCGGCTTCGGTGGAGTCAGCCGGTCCTCGGGAACAACCGTGGCACCGCGGAATGCCGCTGTCGCTCGGATGAGCTACGGCCGCTTCATCGATTACGTCGATGCCGGACGCGTCACCGCGGTTGACATCTTTGACGGTGGCCGCACCGCCGTTGTTGAAGCCGTTGATCCCGACCTGGACAACCGCGTGCAGCGCCTGCGCGTTGACCTCCCTGGTCTTGCCCCTGAGTTGGTCAACAACCTCAAGGAGCAGGGCATCAGCTTTGACATCCATCCCCCCCGCACCGCGCCTCCAGCGCTCGGCCTGCTGGGCAACCTGCTCTTCCCCCTGCTGCTGATCGGTGGCCTGGTGCTGCTCTCTCGCCGTGGCGGTGGCGGCATGCCCGGTGGCCCCGGTCAGGCCATGCAGTTCGGCAAGACCAAGGCCCGGTTCGCCATGGAGGCTCAAACCGGTGTGATGTTTGACGACGTCGCCGGCGTTGAAGAAGCCAAGCAGGACCTGCAGGAGGTCGTCACCTTCCTGAAGACTCCCGAGCGCTTCACCTCTGTCGGCGCAAAGATCCCCAAGGGTGTCCTCCTGGTGGGCCCTCCTGGTACGGGTAAAACTCTGCTCGCCAAGGCCATCGCTGGTGAGGCCGGCGTGCCCTTCTTCTCCCTCTCCGGCTCGGAATTTGTGGAGATGTTCGTGGGCGTTGGCGCCAGCCGCGTGCGCGACCTGTTCAAGCGCGCCAAGGAAAACAGCCCCTGTCTGATCTTCATCGACGAGATCGATGCCGTCGGCCGTCAGCGGGGCGCCGGTGTTGGCGGCGGCAATGACGAACGGGAGCAGACCCTCAACCAGCTGCTCACTGAGATGGACGGCTTCGAGGGCAATAGCGGGATCATCATCATTGCGGCCACCAACCGCGCTGACGTTCTCGACTCCGCCCTGCTGCGTCCGGGCCGTTTCGACCGCCAGGTTCAAGTCGACGTTCCCGACATCAAGGGTCGTCTGGCGGTGCTGAACGTGCACTGCCGTGACAAGAAGCTGGCCGATGACGTCAGCCTCGAGGCCATTGCTCGCCGGACTCCCGGTTTCTCTGGCGCTGACCTCGCCAACCTCCTCAACGAGGCTGCCATCCTCACGGCCCGTCGCCGCAAGGAAGCCACTGGCCTGGCCGAGATCGATGACGCGGTGGACCGCATCATCGCCGGCATGGAGGGCAAGCCCCTCACCGATGGCCGCAGCAAGCGACTGATCGCCTACCACGAAGTGGGCCATGCCCTGGTGGGCACCCTGGTCAAGGCCCATGACCCCGTCCAGAAGGTCACCTTGATCCCCCGCGGACAGGCCCAGGGCCTGACCTGGTTCTCCCCCGATGAAGAGCAGATGCTCGTGAGCCGTGCTCAGCTTCGGGCGCGAATCATGGGTGCCCTCGGCGGCCGGGCTGCAGAGGATGTGGTCTTTGGCTATGCCGAAGTCACCACCGGTGCCGGCGGCGACATTCAGCAGGTCGCCTCCATCGCCCGCCAGATGGTGACCCGTTTCGGCATGAGTGACCTGGGTCAGTGCTCGCTCGAGGCCGGCAACCAGGAGGTTTTCCTGGGCCGCGATCTGATGACCCGCAGCGATGGCTCCGACGCCACCGCAGCTCGCGTCGATGCATCCGTGCGCAAGATCGTTCAGAGCTGCTACGAGGAAACGGTCAAGCTCGTGTCCGAACACCGGGCTTGCATGGACCGTGTTGTGGAGCTCCTGATTGAGAAGGAGAGCCTCGATGGCGATGAGTTCCGCGCCATCGTCAGCGAATTCACCACCGTCCCCGAGAAGGAGCGCTTCTCTCCTCTGCTGAGCAGCACCGAAGCTGCCTCGGCCTGAAGCTGAAGCACAACAAAGCCCGCGGTCAACCCGCGGGCTTTTTGCTGTCTAGACGGCAGCGGTCGGAGCAATAAATCACCTGCTCCCAAACCGATGCCCATTTCTTGCGCCATTGGAAAGGGCGCTGGCAGACAGGGCAGATTTTGCTGGGACGTTCACTCGGCGGGCGACCCCGGCCGCCCACCGCTCCGCTGCGTTGACCGCGCCCGCGGGCCATGGAGCCTTCGCTCGATCAGACAGGACGCACGGGGCGCTTGTCGATCACCTTGTCGATCAGGCCGTACTCGACTGCTTCGGCGGGGGACATGAAAAAGTCGCGATCGGTGTCGTCCTCGATGCGGTTCAGGGGCTGACCGGTGCGATCGGAGAGCTCCTGGTTGAGCTTCTTCTTGAGATAGAGGATTTCGTCGGCCTGAATGCGAATGTCGCTGGCCTGGCCCTGGGCCCCGCCCAGGGGCTGGTGGATCATGATCCGCGAGTGGGTCAGGCTGCTGCGCTTGCCCTTGGCACCGGCGCAGAGCAGGAAGGCGCCCATCGAGGCAGCCAGACCAACGCAGACGGTCTGCACATCAGGCTTGATGTGCTGCATCGTGTCGAAGATGCCCAGGCCGTCGTAGACGGAGCCGCCCGGGGAATTGATGTAGAGGAAGATGTCCTTCTCGGGATCCTCGGCTTCCAAGAAGAGCAGTTGGGCAACGATCCGATTGGCGGACTCTGAGGTCACCGGTTCGCCCAGGAAGACGATGCGCTCCCGCAACAGACGGGAGTAGATATCAAAAGCGCGCTCACCACGGCCCGACTCTTCGATCACGATCGGGATCATGGTCACGGGCGGCCTCTGCAGATGGGCGGATCCTACTGAGGTTCAGCCCTGTTCAGCGTTCTCAGCGAGCTAGGGTCGCCTGAACTTGATGGATGTTTGAGCGTGGGTGCGAGCCTGACCGTTGCCGATAGCAAGCGGGCCTTTCACCAGGCGTTCCCCTACGTCATCGCGCCGCTCTATCGCCGCCTGGTGGACGAACTCCTGGTGGAACTGCACCTGCTGAGCCATCAGAAGGGGTTCCAAGCCGATGGCCTCTTTGCCGTTGGTCTGACCCAAGTGTTTGACAGCTTCTCCAACGGTTACAAGCCCGAGGCGCAGCGGGAGCCCCTGTTCCAGGCCCTCTGCAGCGCCAACGGCTTCGATGGGGCGGCCTTCCGTCAAATGGCATCCGACGCCGCCACCCAGGTGGGCCACCACAGCCTCGATGAGGTCAAGGGCTGGTTGAGCAACCGCGGCGAAGGCGCACCTGCGCCAATTGCCGGACTGCTGCACGGCGTGCAGCGCGAAGACTTCCACTACTCCCGACTGGTCGCCGTCGGACTCCTGAGCCTGCTTCAACGGGCCCAGGGCGCCGAAGCGATGGATCCTCAGGCCCTACGCAGCGCTGCCCACGAGATCGGTGAGGCCATGGGCCTGATCAAAGCCCGCGTCGACAAGGACCTCAGCCTCTATGCCGGGAACATCGAGAAGATGACCCAAGCGGTGGAACTGATGGAAGAGACCGTGGCCGCCGAGCGCCGTCGCCGCGAGCGTGCCGCAGCCGAGCACGAGGCCAATCACTAAAGCTTGAGTTCGCCGCTCAGGGCCGTTTGCCCGTCAACGCCTCTGGGGTGTTCACCCGTGATCTCCAGCTGACCGGCGCGCCGGACCACCAGAGGCAGCAGTGAGGGAAGCAGCCCCTTGGCCTGCAACTGTCGAGGACTGAGTTGCAAAGACCAGCTTGCGGGGCCTTCAGCGACCTCAGCCTCAACGGCAGCAGGCGGTGGGCCAAGGAAAAGCAGCAGCTGCTGCTTCGAAAGCCAGCGCCAGCCGCCTTGGGCCACGCCATCGCGACTCCAGAGCCGTTGATCAGTGTCACCAGGGCTCGGAGCCAGACCTTGATCCTTCAGGGCTTGCTCCACGGCCGCCAGCCGCGCCGTCCAGAAGGAACGACCGTCCCGCAGCCGCAGCTGCAGCTGAAGGCCCGCCAGGAAGGGGCCCCGTTCAACGGCCGAGAGGCGCAGGGCAAAGGGGCTTTGTGACAAGCGCTTGAGGGCATCGGCCTTGAGGCCGTAGCGCTCGGCGAGCGCCTGCTTCAAGGCGCCACTACTCAACAGCCCGCGCAGCAGGAGCTCCAGCTTCGGGCCCTGCAGAGCCAGCAGCGTGGGAGGCGCCAGCGCGCGCGTCTGAGCTCTGGGAACCGGGCGGGGGGCCGCCGCCAGGCTGCCGCGGGCTGCATCGGCCTCACCGCTCCAGAGCAGCCTGTTGCCCTCACTGCTGAGGGCCAGGCAGCCCTGCTGCAGGCTGCTGGCCAGGGGTGCCAAGGGACCCAGGAGCGATGAGAGGCCAGCAGCACTCCAATAGACCGCATCACCCCGTTGCAGCTGCTGAGCGCAACGCCGCTCGAGGCCGCGCAGGGACGGGCGATCGAGGCGCAATTGCGCCTGAAGTTCGTTGCGCACCAGGGGGTTAGGGGCCACCAGGGTCAGCTGCTCAAAGCGGAGCGCGTTCTCAGGCAGGGGCGTCTTGGGGGGGACCTCAAGCACCAGGACCGCACCGGCTGAGCTGTGGGTTCCCCAGAATTGCCACCAGAGCTGAGGTCGAGCCGACCAAAGCGGGGCCGCCTGGGGACCAAGGCGCTGGGTCCACAGGGCCGGTGGCGGGTCGGCTGGACGGGAACGGTGGGTCTGAAACAGCGAGGCCTCCAGAAGGAGCCGATCGAGACCGCGGGCTGAGCCGCGCGGAAAGAGCCATAGAGCCAGGGCTGGTAGCAGCACCAGCAAGGCCGTCACTGCCAAGCTGTTGCGCAGGCCCTTCATCAGCTGACCGCTCCATAGAGAGTCGTGCGCTCCCGCACGGGCCGGCCCAATGTCAGCGCCGCTGAGCGAAGAGCCTGAACCGATTGGCAGGTGCCCCCCTGGGCGCCCGCCATGCTTGTGATGCTCTCCTCCATCAGCGTGCCACCGAGGTCATTGCAGCCCCAGCGCAGTGCCTCCGTGGCACCCGCGAGGGTGAGCTTCACCCAGCTGGGCTGATGGTTTCGGAACCATGGCCCGAGCAGCAGGCGCGCCTGGGCGGTGAGGCGCAACATCTCCAGGCGATCCGGTTGATCTCGTCCCACGCGATGACGCAAGGCTGCCGGAGCTTGAGCTCCAATGAACGGAAGCAGAACGAACTCAGAAAAGCCAGCCTGTCCGGCCCGAAGCGCCTCCTGCTGCAGGGCCACCAGAGTCAAGAGATGAAGGGCGCGATCGCGGGCACTCTCAATGTGACCGGCCATCAGCGTGGCCGTGCTGGCGAGGCCAAGGCGATGGCACTGAAGGATCACCGCGCACCACTGCCGAGCGCTGATCTTCTCTGGACAAAGCTGGGCGCGAACCCCATCGCTCAAGACCTCAGCAGCGGTACCGGGGATCGAAGCCAGGCCGGCTGATCGCAGTTGCTCGAGCACAGCCTGCAAAGCGATCCCGTCCTGCTCAGCAATGAACAGCAGCTCCTGGGGGGAGAAGGCATGCAGGTGCAGTCCAGGGGCCGCATCCCGCAGAGCCTCAAGTAAATCGACGTAGTAGCGGAGTGCCGAACCGTTGGTGCGGGCCGCGGGATTCAATCCCCCCTGGATGCAGAGCTCTGTCGCTCCAAGGGCTGCGGCCTCAGCGGCCTTGCTGCGAAGCAGCTCCAGGTCATGCCAGTAGGCGCCTGGAGCGCCGGCATCACGGCGAAAGGCGCAAAAGCTGCAGTGTTGAACGCAGTGGTTGGTGAAGTTGAGATTCCGGTTCACCACGTAGGTGACCGTCTCTCCA
>NZ_JAFMFX010000022.1:0-29699 GCF_017855895.1 Vulcanococcus sp. CPBay_Sum15L08_68
AGGCATTGCCTCGAAGACCCGCTGTCTGGAGACCATCCCGGCGACGGTGGAGGTCGCACCCGATGGCACTGCGATCGAGATCTTCCCGGATCGGCCTGTCCCAACCGGCACCACGATCGGCGTCTACATGCAGATCTTCAACCCCAGCGCGGGGATGTATCAGTTCAACGCCCTCGGACAGGCTCCAGGTGCTGTTCCAATCTCGGGCTACCTCGGCAGTTGGGTCGTCGAAATCAACGGTGCTGGCGAGTAGCTGGCATTTCTGACCTCTAGCGCCGGTAGGGCCACGGGTAATCACCCGGGCCCGCTTCAAAGCTGACGACTTCAAGGTCAAGGGCGTCCTGGCCGGCGCGTTGAACCGTGACGATCCCGAGTGATTGGATCTGATCAACTGGCTTCGGGAAGTCACGTTTTGTGAGAGGCGATCCCGGTTCGACCGGGGCAATCAACACCCCCTGGGTTGTCTTGCCTGGGTTGAGTGAGGGCCAGTAGGCAAAGCCGCGTGGGTCGTTGCTCAAGGTCGTGAAGCGCCTCGATCTCTCCTCGCCAAGCGCCAGCGCCAGAAATCCTGGGATCTCATAGCGGTGGGAGGCGATGACATCCGCCTGCTGAATGGCGGTCCAGATCTCGGGGTTGGCGCGCAAGGCCTTGCGCACCTCGGCAGGCTGCATCAGCTGGGCGGACGGGTCTTCTCTGGTTGGAATCCAGCTCTGAAGGATTCCCCATCGCATCTGCAGCCCGGCCACCAGCAGCAGAGGCGGAAGGGTGCAGCCAGTCAGAAGAACGCCGCCGCGCACCCGGCGTGAATTCCACCCCTTGGATGCGATCCAGGCGGAGGCCAGCGGTAGAGCGATCCACCAGGCCGGGACCAGCCAACTGGCCATCACCTGCATGCGTCCTGCCAGAACGGCGAAGACCAACAACTGCGGGATGGAGAGCATCCGCAGGAGCGGGGTCGCCGGATTGACGTTCCACGCGCCCCGATGGCTCGGCCAGAGCACCGACAGCAGGGTGAGCCCAACGGTGGGGAACAGCAGCCCGAGTTGTGTCAGGAGGAACAGGGCTGAATTGCCGAGCGCGAAACTATTGCTCGCTCCGGTTCTGCCTGATTGAAAGGCGAATGAAATCCAGTCGTGCTGGATATTCCAAAGCCAGAGGGGAGCGGCCAGAGCGGCCCAAAACAGAAGACTGAGGTAAGGCCAGGGTTGGCTCCATCGCTGCCTCGACCTTGGGGTGCTCAATGAGGCAACGAGCAGGGAGGCAAGAACGATGAAGGCGTGATATTTCGAGAGTGTGATCGCAGCGGCAATCGCGCCAAGCTCAAGCGCCTCACGGGCCGACGACGGTGTCAGTTGCGGGTGACGGGAGAGCCACCAGAGCAACAAGGCCAGCCCCAGCAGCAGCGGGCTGTCTGGAAGGAGGAGAATGCCTCCGCAGATGAACAACAGCGGGCAGCTGCTTCCAAGCAGTGCCAACCAGAGCTGAGCCGCCTTGCCATACCAGCGCTTCGTTGCATCGGCCAGAAGTGCCAAGGCCGCTGTGTAGCTCAGGAGCGACGGCAGCCTCAGGGCCAGGGTGTTGCTACCTAATTGCTGTCCAGCCCAGGACCAGATCCCAACGGCAACCGGATGGTCGAAGTAGCTGAGATCAAGCTGTCTGCCGTAGAAGACGTAATAGGCCTCGTCGTATCCCGGTGGGATCAGTGCAGCCAGCAGAAGCCGCAGACAGAACCCCAGTCCCAGGACATACCAAACCATCTGCACAAAAAATTATTTGGACGCAGAGATCGCCAGTCCCGATTGCCCTGACAACGCAGGGCCAACTGGCACTCCCGCCCGCGTTAGGCCCTGTGCCACCAGGATTGCCATGGCGATCGACAGGACGGCCAGCTTTCGATCAGACATCGATCTAGTGCCTACTGAGCAATTCTTTGGATTGCTGGGTGCCGAAGCAAGCACGGCTTTCTGTGTTCTTTAACCCAAGCAACAGTGATGCTTGGCACAACACAGATAGAACCATCTGGTAAGAATTCGATTACCGCTGGTTTGCAGAGAGGACTGCGGTGGCAAGCTCAGCCATCCATTGCGCGAATGGGTGGCTTCTTGTCATCCCTTTGCCCTTACCAGTGATTAACAATCGATTAAGGCGATGGCCTCTGGTTTGGGGTCAGCGTATCTCCAGGTTGCGGCCTTCTTTTGCCTGTATATCGCGTTGAATGCGACGGAGCGCCAGTCCTGATGGAGCTTGCGTTCGATGATCTCGAGACGGCAGCCCGAGAAGCCTGTCTTTGGGCCACGGAAACAGGCAGTGAGCTGCAGCGGTTAGAGAACTTGGACACAGGGCAATCAGCCTTGATTCGTTGTGATCAGCTGGGCTCCCCGCTCATTGCGCCCCGCTAGCCATGATCCGCACGATGTGTGTTGATCGATACCTAGTGGCTGATTAATCTTGATCTGGTTCGGATTGGCCCATGTCGCGTACGACTCGCCTGATTAAGCGTCTCGATAAAGCTCTCGCTGACTACAAAACCTTTGGGTCCCATCCCGATGCGTTTGTGGATGAGCTCTTTGCAGAGATCGAGGACGATGTTCAGGTCTTGGTTGGCAAGTCGAAGCCTTCCCATTGGGAAGAAATGTATGTGGAGCGGGATCGCGCGATCATCAAAACCTTGGTCTTGAACCGCGCGATGTCCATGGGGCCATCCGATTAACGACTAGCCCTAGCCCTGGTAAGGCACAAAGTTCCCCTTGCGGGTCCCGCAGATGGGGCAGCTCCAGTCCTCGGGAATCGACTCAAAGGGTGTGCCGGCGGCGATGCCTGAATCGGGGTCCCCTTGGGCGGGGTCGTAGATCACACCGCAGACCTTGCAGATCCAGCGCCCTGCGGTGGGCGTTGCCCTGTTGTCTCCACTGCCGGCGCCGGTGAGGGACTGCAGAGCCTGGCTGTAGCGGCCGGCGTGGTGCTGCTCCACGGGCGCCAGCAGTCCGAAGTTGCGGGCGGCGGTTCGGAACACGCCGGCGTGCTCCTTGGATTCATCGATCTGCTCGTTGAATTCCGCCACGGCTCCCTGGTCGCGGTCCCGCTGCGCCTGGGCGGCGAACTCGGGGTACATCACCTCGAACTCGTAGGTCTCCCCTTCAATGGCCAGCTCGAGGCAGCGCGCCAGCAGTGCGTCCTTGGCGTCCTGGCTCAAGGCCTCAGGGTTCTCCACTACTAATTCGGGGTGCAGCAGGCGGAAGTGGGCAAAGGCGTGCTCGGTTTCCTGCTGGGCGGTCTCCCGGAACAGCCGCGCCAGTTCGCCATGGCCGAGTTGCTTGGCCAGATCGGCGAAAAACAAGTACTTGCGGTTGGCCATGCTCTCGCCGCCAAAAGCCGCCTCGAGGTTCTGGAGGGTGCCGGGATTGCTGGTGTTCATCGACTCGCATCAACTGCGGCCAGCATAGGCGCTAAGTCGTAGTCGTTATGAGTACGGGATAGGTTTTGAGTATTTCTGCTTAGGTCTCATTGCGGCCGAGTCCTTCTTTATTTGTCCATTGCCGTCTGGAATCCTGCGGCGGGGCTGCCGGGTTGGCCCCCTTCTGGTTAGATCTGGGGTAAGCGCGTCTTGATTCAGCGGCCATGGGCCATCACCAGGTATTGATCGTGGGCGGCGGCGCCGCTGGAATCACGGTGGCGGCTCGCCTGAAGAAGGCCCGTCCGGCCTTGGACATCGCGATCCTTGAGCCCTCGAGCGACCACTACTACCAACCGGGTTGGACCCTGGTCGGTGGCGGGGTCTTCAGCCTGGAGCAGACCCGCCGCAACGAGGCCAGCCTGATTCCCGCGGGTGTCACCTGGATCCGTGAGTCCGCTGCGGGCTTCACCCCCGAGAGCAACAGCGTCAGCACCAGCGCTGGTCAAACCCTGACCTACGACGCCCTGGTGGTGGCCACCGGGATGAAGCTCAACTGGGAGGCCATCAAGGGCTTGCCTGAGGCCCTGGGCAAAGGCGGGGTCTGTAGCAACTACTCCAAGGATTTCGCTGCTTACACCTGGGAGTGCATCCAGAACTTCAAGGGCGGCAACGCGGTCTTCACCTGCGCGCCCATGCCGATCAAGTGCCCCGGTGCGCCGCAAAAGATCGCCTACCTGGCCGATGACGCGATCAAGCGCGATCCCGCGATCGCGGCCAAGAGCAAGGTCATCTACGCCACGGCCACCCCTGGAATCTTTGGCGTCCCCACCTATGCCGCGCCCCTGCGGGAGGTGGTGGCCCGCAAGGGCATCGATGCCCGCTACTCCCACACCCTGATCGAGGTCAGGCCGGCGAGCAAAGAGGCGGTCTTCAAGGTCAGCAAAGAGGGCGAGGAGCCCCGCGAGGAGGTCATCAACTACGAGCTTCTGCATGTCACCCCGCCGATGGCGGCTCCGGACGTCGTGGCCCAGAGCCCCCTGGCTGCCGCTAGTGGCTTTGTCGAGGTGGGCAAGCACAACCTCCAGCACGTGCGCTTCCCCAACGTCTTTGCCATCGGTGATGTGGGCGGCATGCCCAACTCCAAGACCGCCGCCGCGGTGCGCGGTCAGGCCCCGGTCCTGGTGACCAACCTGCTGGCTCAGCTTGAGGGCGGCCAGGGTCAGGGGTCCTACGACGGCTACAGCTGCTGCCCGCTGATCACCGGCTACGGCAAGACGATCATGGCCGAGTTCAACTACGAGCAGCAGCCCACCCCCTCCTTCCCCCTGGATCCCACCAAGGAGCGCTGGAGCATGTGGATCATGAAGAGCGTGGTGCTGCCCTGGGTCTATTGGAACCGGATGCTCAAAGGCGGTGACCACGAGCGCCGCTTCATCCCTGGCGTGAAGTAGTGGCTGACGTTCTCGTCCTGAGCGCCAGCAATGGCGAAAACCTCAAGCTGGCCGAGCGCTTTGCGGCGGCTGCCCAGAGCCAAGGCTGCAGCGCTGAGGTGCTGGATCTCACCGCCCTTGACCTGCCGCTCTTCACGCCCCGCGCCCAGGAGCAGGGCCCCCCGGCCGCTCTCGCCGGGCTGCAGCAGAAGCTGATGGACACGCCCCGCTGGGTGATCTGTGCTCCGGAATACAACGGCTCGATCCCGCCGGTGCTGACCAGCGCCATCGCCTGGCTGTCGGTGCAGGGCAGCGACTTCCGGGCCCTCTTCAATGGCCGGCCCGTTGTGATCGCGACCCACTCGGGCGGCGGTGGCTACACGGTGATGACCGCTCTGCGGCTGCAATTGGCGCACTTGGGCGCCCATGTCGTGGGTCGTCAGTTGGTGAGCAACGGCAGCCACCCGGCCAAGGACGACAGCATCGCGGACCTGCTCGCCAGACTGCAGCGGCTTCAAGCCCCCGAGTAATGCCCCCGCTGTTGCGTCCCGCAGCTGAGCGTTTCCATAGCCAGCTCGATTGGCTCGACAGCTGGCACAGCTTCTCCTTCTCCAGTCACTACGACCCGGCCTGGATGGGCTTCGGTCCGCTGCGGGTCATCAATGACGACGTCATTGCCGCCGGCAAGGGCTTTGGCATGCACCCGCACCGGGACATGGAGATCATCACGGTGATGGTCGAGGGGGAGCTGCACCACCGCGACTCCATGGGCCATGCCGAGGTGCTGCGGGCCGGGGAGGTGCAGCGGATGAGCGCTGGCACCGGTGTGGTCCACAGCGAGGTCAATGGCGGCCAGGCCCCCTGCCGCCTGCTGCAGATCTGGATTGAACCCGCCTCAGCGGGGATCCCCCCTGACTACGAACAGAAGCCCTTCGCTTTGGCCGAGGGCTGGACGCCCCTGATCGACCCCCAGGCCGCTGACGGGGCTATGGCGATTCATCGGTCCGTGCGGCTCTGGCGCGCCCAGGTCCCAGCGGGGACCGAGCTGGCCTGGCCGGCCTCCGAGCGCTGCGCCAGTTGGCTGCAGATCATCACGGGTGGATTGGCCCTGCCTCAGTCCTTGGCCCGGGGTGATGGCCTGGGACTGGCTGCCGGCGAGGCTCCGGCTTCTGTTCAGGCTGGAGCCGATGGGGTGGATCTGCTGCTGTTTGAGCTGAGCTAGCGGACTACCAGAAGCTGTGTCCTGCGCTGCTGCACGGCTGCGCCGTTGCCGCCAGGCTTGGGCTGATGACACTCCTCCATTCCTTCCCCGTGGAATTCCGCTTGACGGACCGTGGCGGCGAACCCCATCCAGTCCTCGATGACTGCTTTGAGAGCCTTGAGCTCGCCCAAAGCGCGGCCCTGACCTGGCTGGTCCATCAAGGGCTGATCGATCCTGCGATCCCCTCAGAACTGCAGGATCAACTGATCACCCAGTTCATCGGCCTGGAGCGCCGGACCCCCAGTGGCGACTGGCGCACCCTGCGCTAGCGGACCACCTGTCCCCGATGATGGTGTCACTTTGATACCGAAGTGGCCATGCCAAGCGCTGAGCGTTTTGCTGCCCTGCAGACCATTCAGCGGCGCAAGCCCGCTGCGGTGACTAAGCCTTCGGCCCTGCACGAGATCTGGGCCGATGACGTCTTCACCCTGGCTCGGATGAAGGAGGCCCTGCCTCGCCAGGTGTTCAAGTCGCTTCAGAAAACCATCCGTGAAGGTGGTGCGATCGACCCGTCCATCGCCGACTCCGTGGCGAATGCCATGAAGGACTGGGCGACCAGCCGCGGCGCCCTCTACTACTCCCACGTCTTCTATCCGCTCACCAACCTGACCGCGGAGAAGCACGACGGCTTCATCACCCCCAAGAGTGATGGCCGTGCCATCACCGCTTTCACCGGCAAATTGCTGGTGCAGGGCGAGCCCGACGGTTCCTCCTTCCCCAACGGTGGCCTGCGCTCCACCTTCGAGGCCCGCGGCTACACCGCCTGGGATGCCACCAGCCCCGCCTGGCTGATGCGCACGCCCAACGGCGTCACCCTCTGCATCCCCACGGTCTTCGTCTCCTGGACCGGTGAGGCCCTCGACAAGAAGACGCCGCTGCTGCGCTCCAATGCCGCGGTCAACCGCCAGGCCAAGCGGGTGCTGCAACTGCTGGGCGAGACCGAGATCGCCCCGATCAACTCCAGCTGCGGCGCCGAGCAGGAGTACTTCCTGGTGGATAACGCCCTGATGGCGCTCCGCCCGGACCTGCAGCTCTCGGGCCGCAGCCTCTTTGGTGCTCCCCCGGCCAAGGGTCAGCAGTTCGATGACCACTACTTCGGCGCCATCCCCGAGCGGGTTCAGGTGTTCATGCAGGACGTGGAGGACCAGCTCTACCGCCTGGGTGTTCCCGCCAAGACCCGCCACAACGAGGTGGCTCCGGGCCAGTTCGAGATCGCTCCGGTGCACGAGGCGGCCAACGTGGCCACCGATCACCAGCAGCTGATCATGACCGTGCTCAAGAGCACGGCGAAGAAGCACGGCTTCACTTGCCTGCTGCACGAGAAGCCCTTCGCCGGCGTCAACGGCAGCGGCAAGCACGTCAACTGGTCGATCGGCAACAGCACCCAGGGCAACCTGCTGGATCCCGGCAGCACCCCCCACGAGAACATGCAGTTCCTGCTGTTCTGCGGGGCTGTGATCCGCGGCGTGCACCAGTACGGCCCGCTGATGCGTGCGGCGATTGCAACCGCCAGCAATGACCACCGCCTGGGCGCCAACGAAGCACCTCCGGCGATCATCTCCGTCTACCTCGGCAGCCAGCTCGAGGACGTCTTCAACCAGATCAAGGGCGGCCAGCTCAAGAGCTCGGCCACCGGCGGAATGATGCGCCTGGGCATCGACAGCCTGCCGGAGTTCCCCAAGGACGCCGGCGACCGTAACCGCACCTCACCCTTCGCCTTCACCGGCAACCGCTTCGAGTTCCGCGCCGTGGGCTCCGGCCAGTCCGTGGCTGGTCCCTTGGTGGTCCTCAACACGGTGCTGGCCGATTCCCTGGCCTGGATTGCCGATCAGCTGGAGGCCCGCACGGCCAAGGGCGAGAGCGTCGAGAAGGCCAGCATGGCTGTGCTGCAGCAGATCACCCAGGAGAACGGCAACGTGATCTTTGGCGGCGACGGCTACTCCAGCGAGTGGCATGAGCTGGCCGTCAAGGAGCGTGGTCTGGAGAACCTGCGCACCACCGCTGATGCCCTGCCGGTGCTGCAGCGTCCCGCCATTCGCGACCTCTTCTCCCGCCACAACGTGCTCAGCCCCGTTGAGCTGGAGAGCCGCTACGAGGTCTACTCCGAGCAGTACTGCCTGGCGATTGAGGTGGAGGCCCGCCTGGCCGTGCGGATCGCCCGCACCCAGCTCTACCCCGCCGTCAGCGCCTACCTCGGCGAGCTGGCTGGATCGCTGCAGGAGCAGGAGGCCATCGGCCTGAATCCCTCCAAGGCGCTCGCTCAGCAAATCGCTGGCCTGAATCAGCAGCTGCTGGACCGTGCCGCCGCCCTGGAGACCGCCCTGGGCAATGCGCCCCACGGCGCCGAGGCCCACATGCGTCACTGTGCCGACCAGCTGATGGTCCGCATGGGTGAACTGCGGGAGGCCGCCGATGCCCTGGAGGGTCTGGTGGATGACACCGCCTGGCCGCTGCCCACCTACCAGGAGATGCTCTTCGTCCGCTGATTTGAGCTATCGCTAGGGCTAGCTCGATGCCCCTGCGATGCAGCCGCTCCTCACCCCTGCTTACGTCTCAAGCGGGGGTGAGGTTGTTGCTGCACTCGAGACCGACGCGAAACGGGGGCTCTCCCCTGCGGAAGTGCAACGGCGCGTCCATCAAGTCGGAACGAATCGCCTGAGCCCAGAACCGCTGAAGCCGTTGTGGCTTCGGTTCCTTCAGCAGTTCGACAATCCCCTACTGATCACCCTGCTGATCGTCGGGGCCGTCAAGCTCGCGATGGGTGATCCGCAGGATGCCTTGGTGATCATCAGCGTCACCGTGATCAATGCGGTGATCGGCACCGTTCAGGAAGGCAAAGCCGAGAGCGCGATTGCGGCTTTAGCCGACAGCGTCCGCACCGATGTCTTGGTGCTCCGAGATGGCGCTGCCCTGCAGCTGGATTCCGAGGCGTTGGTGCCTGGTGATGTCGTGCAGCTCGAGGCTGGCTGCAAGGTTCCAGCGGATCTGCGGCTGCTGCAGGTCCGCTCCTTGCGCACCGATGAATCTGCCCTGACTGGGGAGTCAGTGCCCGTCGAGAAATCCACCGGAGCGTTGCAGCTAGAGGCTCCCCTCGCTGAGCGCAGTTGCATGGCCTACGCCGGGAGTTTTGTCACCGCAGGGCAGGGCACAGGCGTTGTGGTGACCACTGGCGATGCCACGGAGGTGGGGCAGATCTCGGTGGCCCTGAATCAGGCGGTCAGCCTCTCCACTCCCTTAACTCGCAAGTTGGTGGGCTTCAGTCGCACGCTGCTGCGACTGATCGTTCTGCTCGCGATCTTCACCTTTGTCGTGGGTCTGGCGAAGGGACGAGATTGGGCTGAGATGTTCGATGGCGCCGTGGCCCTCGCCGTGGGTGCCATCCCAGAGGAACTCCCGGCGATTGTCACGATCATCCTGGCCATTGGCGTCCATCGGATGGCCAGACGCCGCGCGATCATCCGCAAGTTGCCTGCCGTGGAGACGCTCGGCAGTACAACCGTGATCTGCTCAGACAAGACAGGGACGCTCACCCAGAACCGGATGACGGTCGAGCATGTCTATGCCGCCGGCATTCTCCAGCCACTGCGGGACCTCTGGCCCATGGACGATGCGGGCAAGGGAGTCAATCTCGCTCTTCAGGAGACCCTGCTGGCCGGCTTGTTGTGCAACGACGCACAGGCCGGTAGCGATGACCAATGGGTAGGCGATCCCACCGAAACGGCTCTGCTGGCGGCCGCACATTCCGTTGGGATGAACCATCGCTCAGCCCATGACCAGCACCCGCGGCGCGATGTGATTCCGTTCGAGTCCGAACGGCAATACATGGCGACCCTGCACGGCAGTGAGCGCATCTTGCTGAAGGGATCCGTGGAGGCTGTTCTGCAGCGCTGCAGTCATGCGTTGGACGCGCAGGGGCAGCGTTGCGTGCTGAATGCCGAGGCGATTCAGGCGGCGGTCTCCGCCATGGCGGGCCAAGGCGAGCGGGTCTTGGCGTTTGCCATTGGTCTTGGTGCGCAGCAGCAGCGGCTTGAGCATCACCACCTCAACGGCGATTTCACCTTTCTTGGGCTCCAAGGAATGCAGGACCCGCCGCGACCGGAGGCGATCCAAGCGGTTGCCGCCTGCAGGGCCGCTGGGGTCAAGGTGAAATTGATCACCGGCGATCACATTCAAACGGCCATCGCCATTGCTCGGTTGATGGGAATTGGCTCCCCTGGAGAGGTTCAGGCCATGGATGGATCGGCCTTGGCAGCCCTGAGCTCCGACGCCCTGGCGGAGGTGGTGGATTCCGTCGATGTCTTTGCCCGTGTTGCCCCAGCCCAGAAACTTCAGCTGGTTGAGGCACTGCAGGCCAACGGCGAAGTGGTGGCCATGACCGGCGATGGCGTCAACGATGCGCCCGCTCTGAAGCAAGCGGACATCGGCATCGCCATGGGACGCAGTGGGACGGAGGTGGCCCGTCAGGCCGCCGACATGCTGCTGACCGATGACAACTTCGCCACGATCGAGGCGGCCGTGGAAGAAGGTCGCGGGGTCTACCTCAACTTGAGGAAGACCCTGGCCTTTGTCCTTCCGGTGAATGGCGGCGCCTCCATGACGATCCTGATGGCGGGTCTGCTGGGGACCCCCTTGCCCGTCAGTGCATTGCAGGTGCTTTGGCTGAACATGATTTGTTCACTGACCATGTCCATCGCCCTGGCCTTTGAACCGCTGAGCCCGGCGTTGATGAGCCAGGCGCCGCGACAGCCGGAAGAGCCCCTCTTGAACCCGGCATTAATACGGCGCGTGATCCTGGTCTCCCTCTTCAATTGGTGTGTGATCTTCGGGCTGTTCTTCTGGGCTCAGCATCAGCTCGGTGATCTTCAGTTGGCCCGGACGATGGCGGTGCAGGGTTTGGTGCTGTCGCACTTGGTTTATCTCGTGGCCATTAGCCATTGGCGCCAGGTCTGGCCGTTCCGCTTGCGGGATCTGCGCCAGGCACCTGCCGTCCCCCTGGGAGTGATGGCCACGTTCGCCCTGCAAGGGCTCTTCAGTCAGGCCGGTTGGATGAATGCCTTCTTCGGTACAAGCCCGCTCAATGGCTCGCAGCTGGCGGTTTGCGCCTTGCCGATGCTGTTGATGATTCCGGTGACGCGTTGTGCCGAGTGGTTGGATCCCATGGAGCGACGGTCCCCCGCCACCTTGGGTTGATCAATCGCTCGGCTGCTCGTGCATCACTTCAAAGCGATCCCGCGGCTTCTCTGGCGGTGAGGTTGTTGGCTCCCCTTTCAGGGGGCAGAACTGATCAACAGTGGGGATATTGACGTCGTAGTGCTTGAACACCTCCCGAAGCCGGGCCGCACAGTGCTCGTTGCAGTTCGGCCCGCCGTAATGGGGGCAGATCTCGATCCAACGTTCGTCTTGGAGGTTGTCGGACATCCCAGGTCGTCCATGTCCTGACGGCTGATCACACTCTGGCTCCAACCCCCGGGCTTGGCTATGCAAAGCGCGTGACGCTGGCCTGTCTTGATCCTTAGGGCTGAAGGTTTGCCCCGGCCAAGGCGTTCCAGCGACCGTCCCGTAGTGGTCCTTGCCTGTTGGTCCACACCCGTTGCGCCAAGGGCCCGGTGATGGCGCGTCCTCCTATCAGTCCCGTGCGGAGGATGCGCTGATGGCCAAGCCAATGGCCCTGCCTCGCTTCCGCCTGCTGAAGCTGCTGCATCTGGCTGACCTCTGCCCGCCGGCGTTTCTCAATGGCCTGTGCTGCTCCATCGAGGTCACTGGAGCGCTCCAGCAGCAACTCAGCCGCCACCAGGCTGTCCCGCAACGCCAGGTTGATGCCTTGGGCACGAACCGGACTCATCGGGTGGGCGGCATCTCCAAGCAGCAGCAATCCCGGTTGCTGCCAGCGCTCCGCCATGCCCACCTGGACCTTGAAGCGCACGGGGGCGCTCAGCCTCTCCCCCCGCTCCTGCAGCAGATGGGCCAGGGGCTCCGGTGCCAGCGCCGCCAACCGCTCTGCCCACTCCTGCGGGGTGAGGGACTCTGCGCTGTCCTGGGGCTCGAGCAACCAGGCCAGTTGCAGATCCCCTGAGGCGTTGAGGCAGGCACTGCCGATGCGGCCGCCGGCCACGAGGGTCTGGAAACCCCAGACGCAATCGCTGGGGATCGGTCCAGGCAGCGCAAACCAGAGCAACTCCAGTGGACTGCCCGAGTGGCGCAGTGGAATCCCGGCCTGTTGACGCAGCAGTGAACCGCGGCCATCGCAGCCGATGACCAGATCCGCCTGCAGCGCCTCGCCGTTGCTGAGCTCGACGCCGCTGATGCGCCCATCGCACCGGAGGAGCCGGCGGACAGCCTGGCCTGGCCTCCAGCGCAGCGTCGGGCAGCGCAGGGCGCGCTCGAGCAGTGCCTCCAGCAGGCTCTGCTGAGGTACGAGCCGGCAGGGTTGCAGCGACCCCAGGGGTTCTGCCACCTGGAAGAGGCGCTGGCGCTCGAGCCAGACGCTCCATCCCTCCAGGGGCCGCTGCGGCAGCTGCTCCAGCAGCGGCAGCAGTCCCATTCGGGCCAGGGCCTCCTGACCACTGGGCATCAGGGCATCGCCGCGGAACTGCCGGCTAAAGCGTTCACTGGCTTCGATCAGCTCGACCTGCGCTCCGCCTTCGGCGAGCTGGAGCGCCAGGCTCAATCCAGCGGGCCCCGCTCCAACAACGATGAACCGGGGCGGGAGGGTCACTCAGCCGTCAGCAGCCTGAACCCAGTGAAGAACAGGGAGATCCCGAAGAGAGTTCCCACGGCCCAGAGGCTGTCGCTGGGCCATTCCGCCACGAGCAGTCCCCCCAGCAGAGCCGTGATCAGGCCATCGGCGAGCACCAGGCCGCGGGCCTGGGCCTGGCTGGCGGCGGCCGAGGCCAGCTCCATCACCCCCTCAAAGATCAGCAGCAGTCCGGCAAAGAGGGTCAGGCTGATTTCACTCTCAACCGGGTAGGCCACGACCCAGATGCCCGCCACGACATAGAAGAGACCCGAGAGCCCGCGAAAGACCTTGCCCTTGGTGTCCTCGGCTTGGCCGAGGCGCAGCAGTTGGCTGACCCCAGCCACCGCCGCGATCACCCCGATGCTCAAGGTCAGGGCCGTGGCCGAAATGAAGGGCAGCGCGATCGAGGTCGCACCCGCCAGAGCCAGCAGAACGGCGGCGATGCGGCGCTGGTTTTTGGGGTCCACAGCAGGACTACGAAATCATCCGAACCCTAGAAACGTTTTCCCTATTTGCCTGCCCAGTTCTTAGGGTGCGGCCACTGTTGTGTGTGCAGCCCAGAGCCCCATGGCCGCGATCTTTAGCGATAACAGCCTCACGATCGGGCGCACCCCACTGGTTCAGCTCAACCGCATCACCGAGGGCTGCGGAGCGCGCGTGCTGGCCAAGATCGAGGGCCGCAATCCTGCCTATTCGGTGAAGTGCCGGATCGGTGCGGCGATGGTGGCGGCCGCCGAACGGGATGGTCTGCTGGGCCCCGGCAAGGAGCTGATTGAGCCCACCAGCGGCAACACCGGGATTGCCCTGGCGTTTGTGGCCGCCAGCAAGGGCATCAAGCTCACCTTGACCATGCCCGAAACGATGAGCCTGGAGCGGCGCAAGCTGCTGACGGCCTTTGGGGCACACCTCGAGCTCACCGAGGGCCGGCTGGGCATGACGGGGGCCGTGAACCGGGCCAAGGAGATCGCCGCCAGCGATCCCGATCGCTACGTGCTGCTGCAGCAGTTTGTGAACCCGGCGAATCCCCAGATCCACCACGACACCACCGGCCCTGAGATCTGGAGCGATACCGACGGCAACGTCGACGTCTTCGTCTCCGGTGTTGGCACCGGCGGCACCCTGACCGGGGTGAGCCGCTACATCAAAAACACCCTGGCCAAGCCTCTGCACACGGTGGCGGTCGAGCCGATCAACAGCCCGGTGATCAGCCAGACCAAAGGGGGCCATGCCCTGCAACCCGGCCCCCACAAGATTCAGGGGATCGGTGCTGGTTTTGTTCCCGGCAACCTGGATCTGGCCATGGTCGATGCCGTCGAGCAGGTCAGCGATGAGGAGGCCGTCGAGATGGCCCGGCGCCTCGCCAAAGAAGAGGGGATCCTGGCCGGCATCAGCTGCGGGGCCGCCGCGGTGGCAGCCCTGCGCCTGGCCAAGGATCCAGCCCATGCCGGCAAGACGATCGTTGTGGTCCTCCCCGACTCCGGTGAGCGCTATCTCAGCTCGGTCCTGTTCGAGGGGATCTTCAACGAGCGCGGTCTGCCGATCGCCTGATCAGTCCGCCATCGGCGTGACGCCCTGCAGTCGGTCGTTGAGCTGCATGGCCATGGACTGACGGCCGACGGCCAGGACCTTGAGGGTGTCCTCGTGCATGCGCAGTTGGGCATCGGCCACCTGCATGCCGCGCACCAGTTCCTTGACCTCCTCAGGCAGGGTGTTGAGGTCGTAGCGCTTCCCCTCAAAGGTCAGGACGGGGGGGATCTGGGCGGCGGAGTCGGTCACGACACAAGGCGGTAGACCGGGTCACCTTACGGGTCTTTCTTGCTCTCTGCCGCTGCAATTTGCTTGGGCAGGGGCCGCAGCGGTCGCTTGAAAAAGAACATCAGCAGCTGCCCGACCTGGGTGGTGGTGGTGAGCTCCCAGCCCTCCTTCCCCAGCAGGTTCAGGAAGTGCTGCAGTTGCTCAGCGGGGTGCTTCGGGGCGGCCTTGGCCTTGGCCTGCTGCTCCGGTCCGTACTGCTGGGGGAACTCCCGGCTGATGAACTCCGGGCTGAGCTTCCCGCCCATCCGCTCACTGGCCACCTTGGGGTCTGGGGGCGCCGGGGGATTGTTGTTGTCCACATTGATGTGGATGACCCGGTATTCCCAGACGGGCATCTCACCGAGTGGCTTGGCGGTGGGGCCCTGGTCCGTCATGGGACCAGGTTAAGCACCGCGAATCAGCTGGCGCTCGCAGAGGTCGCGGTAGCGGCCAGGGCGGCTGATCAGCAGGTCGTGGTTGCCCTGATCGACGATCTTGCCGTTCTCGAGCACCAGGATCGAATCGGCCTCCTGCACGGTGGAGAGGCGGTGGGCAATCACCAGAACCGTGCGGCCCTGCATGGCCTGATCGAGGCCCCTCTGTACGGCTTCTTCCGCCTCGGCATCGAGGGCGCTGGTGGCCTCATCCAGCAGCAGCACCGCCGGGTTGCCGAGCACCGCCCGGGCAATGGCCAGCCGTTGCAGTTGGCCGCCGGAGAAGTTGCTGCCCCGCTCCTCGACGCGGGCGTCGTAACCGCCGGGAAGGGCCTCGATGAAACCGTCGGCATTGGCGAGGCGTGCGGCCGCTTGGATCTGCTCCCGGGTGGCCGGCCGGCCAAAGGCGATCGCTTCGGCGACCGTGCCCGAGAAGACAGCGCTCTGTTGAGGCACCAGCGCCACGGCCGTGCGCAGCTCAGCGGCCTTGAGGTCCGCCAGGTTGCGCCCATCCAGCAGCACCTGACCGCCCTGGGCGGTGTTGAAGCGCAGCAGTAGGGAAAAGAGGGTGCTCTTGCCTGCCCCCGAGGGACCGACCAGGGCCACGACCTGGCCAGGTTTGACCTGGAGCGAGAGGTTCTTCAGAACGGGCTGCTGCGGGTCGTAGCCAAAACTCACCTGCTCGAGCAGCAGCTCGCCAGCGACGCGCCCCAGGGGTTGGGCGTCCGGGCGATCGGGTTGCTCGACCGCTTCCCGCTCGATCTCCCGCAGGCGCTTGAGGGAGGCCTGGCCCTGTTGGAACTCGTTGAAGTTGGTGGTCAGGTGGCTGATCGGGTCGATCAGCATCAGCAGGGCGGCGACGTAGCTGCTGAAGCCCTGTCCATCAAGGTCACCGCTTTGGATGCGGGCGGCGCCCATGAGCAGCACCGCCAGGATGCCCGCGGCCTCCAGGAAGCCCACGACGGGGTACTGCAGGGCCAGCAGCTTCTGGGTGCGGTAGCGGGCCTTGCGGTGCAGATCGATCTCAACTTCAAAGCGCTGCTGCAGCCAGGGCTCAGCGGCAAAGGCCCGCACCAGGGGGAGTCCGGAGATCGCTTCTCCCAGCAGGGAGGCCAATTCGCTGACTTGTTTTTGACTCTTTTCTGCGGCGCCCATGACCTTGGCGCCAAAGACGCTCACCAGCACGGCCACCAAGGGGGCCAGCAGCAGGGTGCCGATGGAGAGCTTCCAGTCCAGCCAGACCATGTAGCCGAAGACCACCACCAGCTGCAGCACCGAGGGGGTGGTGTCCTGGATCGTCTTGTAGATGACCTCGCCCACCCGATCGGCGTCTTCTGTCAGGCGGTAGGTCAGGTCGCCGGCAGAGAGCTTCTCGAGCACTCCGAAATCCAGACGTTGGAGCCGCGCGAACAGCCGGCGGCGCAGTTCCTGGCTGACCTGCAGAGCCGGTCCCGCCAGCAGGGTGTCCTGACCAAACTGTGCGATCTTCTGCAGCATGAAGACCGTCAGGGCCAGGCCGATGACCTGCAGCACCCGGTTGAAGTCACCGGCTCCGATCGCGGGAATCAGCTGACCGGCCAACCAGGCCAGGAGCGGCCAGCAGACCACAAAGACGAGCATGCAGGCCCCACCCGCGATCAGCGCGGGACGGTGGGGCTTCAGCAGCGGCAGCAGGCGCCGGAAGCCGGCCGATGAGGGTGCAAGCATCGGGGCAAGCTATCAGCGCTTTTTAAAACGACTGCCGTTGGAAGAAAGGGTCGCTGGTCGTTGTATCGACGCAAGCTGGTCGAGCTGCTGGCCTACGGCTTTGACTGATTGGTTCTTGATCTGGCTGGCTCCACTCGTTCAGGCTCGTCTGCCATGCACAGTCGCTTCGCATGGCTGAGGGTGTCGTTGAGCTCTCTGGCCATCTCTTCGGCATTCTTCGGCTTTGCCAAAAGAAAGCCCTGAAAGCCATCACATCCCAGTCGCTTGAGTTGCTGGAGTTGTTGGATCGACTCAACTCCTTCGGCTAGGGATTTCAATCCGAGTCCATGGGCGAGTTGGGTTGTGGCCCGAACAATCGAATAATCATTAGGGTCTTGTTCCATATCTCTCACAAAGCTCTTGTCGATCTTGAATCCCTTGAGTGGCAGTCTCTGCAACGATTTCAGATTGGAAAAACCTGTGCCAAAATCATCAACCCAAAGACAAACCCCTAGCTTTTGAAGCCTTTGAAGGCGCATTGCTGCGTCATTGGGATTTTTGAGCAATGCAGTTTCTGTGAGTTCCAGCTCGATGTGACTGGGGGAAAGGCCCTCCAGGTGACAGATTTCGGTTATTAACTCATCGAGCGGCTCAGCATCGGGGTTGAGTTGTTCGGCTGAAACGTTGATTGATAGTTTTGGGATGTTGATGTTGTTGCGCTGCCACTCGGCGAATTGTTGAACCGCATTCTTTAGGGCCCAGCTACCAATGTCTTCGATTAATCCACTCTGCTCGGCGACAGGGATAAATCGTTTACATGGAATAAAGGCTTCCCCGTGACGGTCCCACCGAAGCAGTGCTTCTGCTCCCATGAGGCTGCCTCTCTGATCAAACTGCAGCTGATAGTGAAGTTCGAGTTCATTCCTTTCAATGGCAGTCGAGAGCTTTTGCTCGAGGTCAAGGGCCTCTCGAATCGTCGCGCTGAGGGATTCTGAATACACCTGAACTTTTCCTGGCCCGCGTCTTTGGGCAGCGGCAAGAGCTGTTCTGGCGGATTGAATCGGATCGTCATCGGCTGTTGTGATGCCAGGCCAAGTGCTGATCCCAATGCAGGCACTGAGGTGTATTGATGGCAGCTTTTCTAGGCTCCTCGAAGTTAATCGAAGCCCCTTCTGTAACCGTTTGCCATGCTGGATGGCGTCCTGAGTGCTCTGGATTCCGTCTGTCTGAATGATGACAAAGCTGTCGCTTTCGAGCCTTGCAAGCCAGTCTTCCGGGGTGATCTGATCGCGAAGATGTCTCGCTATCCAGACTAAAAGTCTGTTTCCATTGGCGATTCCAAACGTGTCATTGATCTCTTGGAAGTGATCGATGTCTAGGCAGGTGACTGTGATCCTGGTGTTTTTGCTGACTCCACTGATGACGTCACGGATGAGCTCACTGATGTAGATGTCTGTTGCTGCGCGATTGGGTAGACAGGTCAGTCTGTCTGTTTGGTTTGGATCGAATCTTTCGCCTTTGGTGCTTTGAACTCCTGGGCACTCCTGCAGGGTCCCGATGGAGTAGAGAGGGCGTCCTTTGTTGTCATAGCTTGTAAAGCAGCGATGATCGACGAAGCACTCATCGCCATCCTTCAAGCGAAGTCGATGCCTGATTCGGCCGGCTTGTCCGCTCAATTGCGATTGCTGGAGTTCCGTTCGGACTCGCTCTCGATCTTCTTTGGCGACGACAGCGAGTAACTGGTCCATGGTCTGCCCACCTCCTTCCTCCGAGCGAAGAATCTGACAGAGCTGCGGCGACCAGAGCATCGACCCATCGCCACCATGCTTCTGGAGCCAGGAGCCAAGTTTGAGGTGGTACTCGGCATTCAGTAGCAGCTGAAGAATGGTCTCTGGATCACTGACTGCTTTGGACAGAAGGCACTACGGACCAACTCTTCAGCTCAACCCTAGTCACAGATCTGAGTGAGATCTGCTTCGAGTGAAAGGCTTTTCTCTCAGGCTTGGCCACTAGGTTGAACTTGGCCTCAGGCTGCCCCTTTGGATGTCTCGGAGATCCCTTCCTGGCCTACTGCTGGCTGCCTGCTTTGTCTGGCTCGTCGGATCTTGCGCTTCACGTCGCCCCTCCGTTGATGTCCCTGTCTCGAGTTGGCCTGGTTATGAGTACTTTTATTTGGCTCACGAGTTGGGGTTTGATCGGGTCGAGGGTATTGAGATCTTTCCTCGGCAGTATCCAGACCCTCAATCCATTGTTCATGCTTATCTCAGGGCAGAACTTCCGATAGCACAATTAACCACTATCGAGTTGGTTGAGCTTTGTGCTCGAGTGCCTGAGCGATGCCCGGTTGTCATCTTGGTTCTGGATGAGTCAGTCGAGGCTGATCAGATTATTTCTGTTCCGTCACTCCTCTCAATTCGAGATCTAAAGGGTAAGTCGATTGCCGTTTCGCGCTCCAACTTTGGGCCGTTTGTCCTCGGTCGGGCACTTCAGCTTCATGGTTTATCGCTCAGTGAGATCAAGATGCGCAAGATGGAACTTGGGTTGATGCCAAAAGCCTTGCTCACTGGCTCTGTCGATGCAGCGGTACTGCCCACTCCCTCTAGCAGCGTCACTCTAAGAGGTTCTCCCTTACGTCCACTCTTCAATAGTGCAGTCATTCCGGGGGAGATCCTGACTGTCTTGGTGGTTGAAAAAAACTTTCTTAAACTCAATCAAAACATCGTTGTTAGCCTGTTGAGGTCTTGGTCTGCAGCCCATGCTGAAGCCAGGCTAAGGCCTCAGAGAGCCCTTCCACTACTGGCTGAACGGGAACGCCTGAGCGTCGATGAGTTTCGTGCAGCGGAACAGGGTCTGCGTTATTTCAGCTTGTCTGATCAGGTCGAAATGCTACAGCCTGAGGGACGGGTCGCTCGCAATATTGAAGCGGTGCGTGACTTGCAAGAGAAACTGCAGCTCATTCCGCGAGGCTCGATCATACCGAAGGTGACTTCTACGTATGTAGAAGCGGCACAATGAGTCACCTCCGATCAGTCCAGCGACTGGTTCCCTCAACCAAGGGTCTTCTGCATCAACGGGTGAATCAGGAATTGATCTTCCTGTCCCTGCTTGTGACCGCTTTGGGATCTTGCCTCTTGGTTGGGGTTAGCGGATTTCTGGTTGTGCATGCCGCTATGAGAGAGGCAGAACTCCAGGCACGCTCCATTGAGCACGACCTTGTTCGTAGCGTCACCAGTTATCAACCCGTCGAGGAAGTCCAGCGAGAGCTCCAGCTCAAAGCCGCTTCTAGAGGCTTGCACTCGGCTGTTCTTCTCGGTCCAGGTGGAAGAGTCATTGCCGCGAATGACAACACGATGCTGGGCAGTTCAGTCTTTGGCCTCAGCTGGTGGACAAGGCTTGGACGAATCCCGAGTGATTTGTTGACGTGCCTTCGTCCAGCCGATGCGGCTGCCGCTTGCCATTCTGTTCAACCGGTTAATCAGTTTCTAGGACTCATCCCTGCCTTCGGTGGTGAGCGACTGGTCCACATTGCTCCGACTCCCTTGGCGATTGAGGGGCGGCCTGATCTGGGGACCCGTGGGCTATTGGTGCTCGAGCTTGATCTGTCTCCAGTGACTCAGCGCTGGTCCCGTTGGATTGCGCTCGTTTTTCTTGCAGGTTTTACGCCACTCTTTCTGACGGAAACGGCGCTGGTGTTCTTTTTGCGTCGCCGCCTTTTGCCAGAGTTATTGGGATTGGCTCAAGTCGATTCTTTGTCTGGCGTTTTTAATCGTCGTTCCTTTTTTGAGATGGCTGCCCAGCAGATTGGACAGTTCAACCAGAATCACTGCCTGTGTGTTGTTGCTTTGATTGATATCGATCGTTTTAAATCGATTAACGATACCTATGGTCACCCCGCCGGGGACGAAGTGATCTGTCAGTTATCCACACTCTTTCGTGACGTGATTCCCTCTGGCGATCTGATTGGTCGCCTCGGAGGCGATGAATTTGCTGTTCTGATGCTGGAGTCCGCTCAAGAAGCGGCTGCTGTTCTGGAGTCCTTGCGCCGTCAGGTTGCAGCCCGTTCCTGGCGGCTGAATGACGGGTCTCTGGTCCAGTTCACATTGTCGATCGGCATGGCGGATTCACGTTTGGCACGGGTCTGCAACATCGATGAGCTCTTGGCTGCTGCAGACGTGGGTCTCTATGCGGCTAAAGGCAATGGTGGAAACAATCTGGTTCCGCCAAACGAGGCGGGGACTCAGGGTTGGACAATGCAACTGGCATGAGTTGACAGCGTGACCACACCCCTGGGGACCTCCGAGCCCATTCGCCTGGATCAATTTCTGAAATGGCAAGGCTTGGTCTTCACAGGCGGTGAAGCCAAGCAGCGCATTCAAGGCGGGGAGGTCCGGGTCAATGGCTTCCAGGAGACCCAGCGTGGTCGGAAGCTGAAAGCCGGCGACCGGGTTGAGCTCGCTGGTCAGACAGTTCTCGTACCTCAGCAGCTCGACCTTCGCTGAGGACCCCAGACCTTAGGTTGGATCGCTAGTCGACCTATGAACGCAGTGCGGAAGGCTGTCATCGCGGGCAATTGGAAGATGCATATGACCTGCGCTGAAGCGCAGGCCTTTGCTGAGAGCTTCAAGCCTCTGGTGGCCGGCCTTCCTAGCGATCGTGAGGTGGTTCTGGCGCCTCCTTTTACGGCCATCGCCAGCTTGAGCAGTTCCCTGGCGGGCAGTGGGATACGGATTGCGGCTCAGAACATCCACTGGCAAGAGAAGGGCGCCTTTACGGGGATGGTCTCTGCCGGCATGCTCCTCGAGCATGGAGTGAGTCACGCCATTGTTGGCCACAGTGAGCCACGCAAGTACTACAGCGAGACTGACGAGCAAATCAATCTTCGGGCCCGTAGTGCCCAGAAGCACGGCATCACCCCGATCCTGTGCGTTGGCGAGAGCGATTCGCAGCGGGAGGCAGGGGAAGCAGAGAAGGTGATCCGCCGCCAGGTGCAGCAAGGGGTGGATGGCTTGGATCACAGCCGATTGATCATTGCCTACGAACCGATTTGGGCCATTGGCACGGGCAAAACCTGTGAAGCGGCTGAAGCCAATCGGATCTGCGGTCTGATTCGAGACTGGGTTGGTTATTCCGACGTGGTGGTGCAGTACGGCGGTTCTGTGAATCCAGGAACGATTGACCAGTTGATGGCCCAGAGCGATATCGACGGCGTTCTCGTGGGTGGGGCTTCCCTGGATCCAGAGGGCTTCGCTCGCATTGCGAACTACCAGCCGGTCTGATGGCAAGGCCCTTGGGCCAACCAACCCAGGTGATGGGGGTGATCAATCTCACCCCCGATTCCTTCAGTGACGGTGGTCGCTTTCGCTCTCCAGACCAGGCCTTGCGGCAGGCCAAGACATTGGTCAAAGCAGGTGTGGGGGTTTTGGATCTTGGCGCCCAAAGCACCCGTCCTGGTGCAGAGGATGTCGGCGGTGTAGAGGAGCTCAATCGCCTCCTCCCCAGTCTCCAGGCGATTCGATCAGCCTTCCCGCCGGGATTGGGTCAGCCGCTGATCTCGGTGGATACGTATCGGGCCTGCGTCGCCCAGCGAGCCATTGAAGCTGGAGCGGATTGGATCAACGACATCAGCGGCGGCGTTCGGGATCCCGATTTGTTGGCTGTTGTCGCCGCAGCGGACTGCCCCTATGTGCTGATGCACTCCCGAGGGGACAGCCACTCCATGGATTCGTTGACGGACTACGGCCCTGAGGGTGTGATTGCTGGCGTTCTCAGGGAGCTGCGGCATGCCACCGAGCGCGCTCTTGCTGCGGGTGTTCGCATGGAGCGCTTGATTTGGGATCCAGGCTTGGGGTTTGCCAAAACCACTGAACAGAATCTTGAGCTGCTCAAGGGACTTGAGCAGCTCAAGGCTGATGGCATCCCGCTTCTCGTGGGGCCTTCGCGCAAGCGCTTTATCGGAGCTGTTTTGGATGAGCCCCGCCCTAAGGCTCGACTCTGGGGTACTGCAGCTGTCGTTGCCCGTTGCGTCGCGGCTGGTGTGGATGTGGTCCGTGTTCACGATGGAGCGGCCATTGTCCAGGTGGCACGCATGGCGGATGCGCTTTGGGCCTAACTCGCGAATTCAATCTCGCCGGCTGGTGTGAGTTGAGCCTCACTAAAGAACTTGGCCATCTGCTCTGAAATCACCCCTTGGTTGGCCAGGATCTCTCCAAGTCGCTTGCCATTCATCCGCTGGCTGGCCAGGGCTTGATTGAGTCTGTCCTCGCTGATGAGCTCTAGCTCTTTCAGGCGCTCTCCGAGGCGCTGGTCATTGAAGCCTCGATCGGCATAGAGCGACGGATTAATCAGTAATTCCAGCATCGGCCCAGAGACTTTGAGATTCAGCCTGAGGAATTCACCCAAACGCTGGTTGGCAGCAAATGGTTGGTAATCCAAAAGGAGTTGCTCGAGTTCGTCCAGATCGATCACTCCTGCACTGACCAACTTTTGGCCAAGGGGCTTCGTCTGAAAGAAGTCTTTCTCGGCCTCAGCATCGAGTAGGGCTGCTTCGAGTTCTCCTTCGATCACAGTTGGGCTCTGAAAGGTTTCTTGAATCCAGGGGTCATTCTGGAGAAAGTCCAGTAGATCCCCTGGCTTGACACACAACGAGCCAAAGTGCTGTTCGACTAACTCCTCAACAAAAGCTATCTCGGTCGCCGGACCGATCACCTGAAAGGGTATGGATTGTCCTTGTCCATTGGCGATCAATTCCACTTGATTGCGCTCAGTGGATAGCTGAAAACGAAACACGAGCCGGTCCTCACCGCTTTGCTTGGTTGTCCCGAAGACTAATCAGATTGAATCCTGTCGCCGGCTGATGAAGGGTGCTTGATGCTTGTGTTTCGAAAAGCGACGCGAAACGATTCCCTTTATTAAGAGTTCCCCTGGCGCCTTCAGCGGGCTTGGAGCTGCATATGTTTTTGGCAGGCAATTTTGGGGGCACATGGTTTCGAGCCTTGATGAGGCGGTCCTTTCGCGCAAGAGCTTCCGGCATGTTCTCTCGGCATCGATTCGTCGCTGCAAACAGTCGCTGAATGCTGCACTTGACCTCTTGGAAGAAGCGATGTCCCATCGCTTCTTCCAGTCCTTGCGATACGTGCAGTGGTCGGATTACCAGCTCAAGCCCATCTTGGTGGCTTCAGTGCTGATCAATATTCTCGAGCTTGCTTCCCCGCTCTACATCAATATCGTCTTCACTTCAGTCCTCCCCTCTGGCTCGATGTCGAGCTTGGTGGTCTTGAGCGTGGGTGTTGTGCTGTTGATGATCTTGGGGGGCTGGCTCAAAAGTGTGCGTCTGGTGTTGACCGGTGCTGATGGAGCTCGCGTCGAGCATCAGAAGCGGGTCGAGGCTGTGTCCCATTTCTTGCAGTTGGGACTGCCGGATTTCTTGGCACTATCCCCAGGTCGGCATTTGCAGCGTTTGAACAGCATCAATCTTCTGCGCGATGAGAGTGCTTTGCAGGCGCTGACCACTGCCATTGATTTGCTTTTCTCGCTGTTGTTTGTGGTCGTCTTGTTCTTGATCGCTGGCAGCGTTGGAGTGGTCGCTGTTCTCGCGATCATTGTCTACCTCTTTCGCGCTCTGGCCTTCGCTCGGGACTACGAGCGGCTCTCACGACGTCGGGATCAAACCGAGCTTGAGACCCGCACCTATCAAGACAAGTTGGTCGATGCCATGGATTTGATCAAATCCAATGGTCTTGGTTCGAAGTTTTTGGTGGCTAGTGAGCGCTTTCAAGAAGAGCAGGCCTATGACCGGATGCTGCATAACACCTTCGCTGGGCAGTACCAGGCTTTTGGTTCCTTGATGGGACAGATCACGTTTGCCGCTGGCGTCACTTGGGGTGCGTTGTTGGTCGTGAACGATCGTCTACTCGTCGGTGCCCTTGCGGCTGCTCTGCTGTTGCTTGGCAAGATCCTCGCCCCTTGGCAGCAAGCGATGGGGCTATGGAACAGCTATCGCCGCTTGAGCCTTTCGAGGGATGAATACGACGCACTGATGGCCTTGCCTGTCGAAGGTCCTGGGGGCAGCCGGCAGCTTCCATCTGGGGGTCTGCTCACCATTTCGCGGCACGGCTCTCCATTGGTCGAGGCGAAGAAAGGCTCTGTTGTGTTGCTTCGGGATCAGCGCTTTGGCGTTGATGTACGGCAGTTGTTTCTGGAGTTAATTCAGGTCAGCCCTAACCCTGAGTTGTCCCTGGATGGTGAGCCGATCGCGTCCTATCGACGCGTTGAGCTACGGGATGACATTGCTTACGTCGATCCATCCCGCGCTTTTTTCCAGGGGACGTTGCTGGAGAACATCACCTGTTTTCAGCCCAGTCGCCTGAGGCGAAAAGCCTTGTTCTGGTCCTTCCTGACTGGCTTGGATCACCAGGTTCGTGCCTTGCCCCACGGCTATGGAACAGCCATGGGTGGAACGCTTCCAACGGGCCTCTCGCGTGACGCTCAAGCCCTTGCGCACCTGGTGACGGCTCTGACTCGTAATCCTCACCTCCTGCTTCTTGATCTCAGTGATTGTTCCTACGGGAAGGCTTTTATCGATGGACTCACACGGGCCCTTCACCGCTGTCACGGCCACTTAACCGTGTTGATTGCGGGTCGGGGGTTGGTGCTCTCCGGGCTTGCTGATCAACAACTCGATCTCCAATCCGCCCTGCAGGAGGCCAGGTCATGACTTTGTCCCGCAATGGCTCTGAATCCAGCAGTCCCTCTCAGTTGATTCGCGACCTGACGCTCAGTCCCGAAGCTCCGTTGGCCTTTTGCCTGCGACTGTTGTTGCAGCAGTTGATGTGGATGGGACGGTCAGAGCAGCTGTTTGAGCTGTTTGGTCCTGATCCCCGTCAGATGGACCTGGTGGAAGCCCGGAACCTGCTGTTGCGGTTGGGCTACGGCAGCACCCAGGAGCGTCTTCAGAGCTGGGATCAGTTACAGGGTTACAGCCTACCGGCGCTTTATCTGACACCCGAGCAGCACCCCTATGTGCTGTCACGGGACGGGCAAGGTCTCCTGTTGGCTGCCAATGCTGATGGTCGCGTTGGTCTTGCAGACGTGCCGGTCGGCGGCAGCCTGGTTGTTTTTTACGAAGCGCCTCCCAGCGATCGCGTGGCCTTGGTGCAGCAGGTTCTGTATCGCTTCCGTCACCGCATTTCGCTGCTCTATGGAATCAGCTTTGCGCTTGCTCTATTGGCACTGGTCGTGCCCTTTTACATCCGGGCTGTTTACAACATTGTGATTCCCAGTGAAAACCTCTTCACGGGAGCCTGGCTGTTCCTTGGCGTCTTGTTGTTGTTTGGTCTGGATTGGACCTTGCGTCAATGGAGAAGCAGTCAGTTGGCGCAGCTGGCGGCACGCCTTGATGCCTTATTGGGCGTGAAGCTGATTGAGAAGACGATTGGACTGGACTCCAACCAGACTGAAACCTTAGGGACTCGCAGCTACCGCAATCGGCAACGCAATCTCGATGCGCTATTGGTCTATTTGCAAGGACCCCTTGCCCTGGCCCTGCTGGACTTTCCCTTTGTCCTGCTCTATCTGGCTGCGATTGCACTGATCGCAGGCCCCTTGGTCTTGATCCCCTTGGTCTTGATGGGCATCACCGCCATCTTGGTCCTGGTGATGTCTCGTTATTACGGCGTCGCTGCTGATCTCAGCCTCTCCAGTGAAATCGGAATTGCTCAGGCGCAGCAGGAGTTGGTGAGCCGCTTTTTGGAGGTGAAGCAATCCAGTTTGGAGTGGGTCTGGCTGCAGCGTTTACGTGGTCTCTCGGCTCAGAGCACCAGTAGCGCACTGACGATCAACCGCCAATTGGGGCGCCTGCAGGTGGTTGTCAGTACCGCATCTCAGCTAGCCGGGGTGTTGACTCTGGCCTTTGGCGTTTGGCTTGCTTCGAACAGCGAAGAGGGTGCCGCTGCCATGGGCACTCTGATTGCCGCAATGTTCTTCGTCTGGAGGGTCTTTACACCCTTCCAGCAGTTGATGAACGCGATGTTGCGTTTGAGTTCGATGCGCAAGCAGTTCGCTCAACTGGATCAGTTTTTCAAGCTTCGTCAATCCACCCGGATGGCGGCTGAATCACCGCATCATCGGCTCTATGGCTCGGTCCTCTTGGATTCCGGCACCTGTCGATTGGGTCGTGACAGCAGTTTGGCTTTGACGCGGGTCTCCCTCTCGGTGGAACCCGGCCAAATCCTGGCTCTGACGGGGAAAGCCGGTTGCGGCAAAAGTGCGGTGTTGCGGGTGATTGATCAGCTGTATCCGCTCTCCAATGGCTCATTGCTCTTTGACGGTGTTGACTATCGCCAGTTCAGTCCTGATCTGATTCAAAGCAACATCGCTTTCGTGATGGAGCGCTCAGAGCTGCTGCCTGGGACGGTGCTCTCCAACCTGATGGCGATGAATCCCGACGTGACGCCACCCCACGTGCGCTCGATTTGCGAACGCATCGGGATCTTGGACTATCTGGAATCATTGCCTGACGGGCTCGACACCTCCCTGGATGAGGCATTTGTTTATCAGCTGCCCCATGGGGTATTGCGTTTGCTCTCCCTGGCGCAGGCCCTGATTAAAGACACCCCAATCCTGTTGATCGACGACCTCAGTCAGGGGTTATCTCCGGATCAATTCCAAATCTTCCTCGAGGCCCTGCCCTCTTTCCGGGTGTCGTTCTTTAGCGGCCACCCGCGCAGTGTTGTCATCGCCACCGACAACCGCTTGTTACTTGAGAAGGTCGATCAGCTCTGCATTCTCGACAAAGGGGTGACCACCTTCCAGGGCACTCCCGAGGAGTTACGCCAACGGCTTCAAAACAGGCCCTAGATCCAATCCACCGTTCACCATTTTCTCTTCATGCCATGACTTCCTCCTCTGTCAACGCCAACCCTGAGCCAAGCAAGGATGAGGGCGCATCCTCCCCCCCCTCTGCCGGCTGGTTCGCCAAGCTTCCTGGATTGGATCAATCCGACGTGGCGGCGTTGGTTGGACATCAGCGCTTATCCCAGGCCCTTGATCTCGAGCAAAAGCCGGACAACCGTCACCTGCGCCTGTCCTTGTACTTCCTCGGTGGTGCAGCAGCTTTGTTTGTCCCCTGGGCGGCCCTGACTCCGTTGACTCAGGTCGTTCAGGCTTCCGGTGAGGTCGTGCCAGAGGGAGCGGTGAATGTGGTCCAGCACTTGGAGGGAGGGATTGTCTCCAAGGTGGATGTCCGCGATGGCCAGGAGGTCAAAGAGGGACAGGTGTTGCTGGAGCTCAGCCCCAAGTTGGTGGGCAGCGAATATGACGCAGCTGAGCAGAAGCTCAAGAACCTGTTGCTGCAGCAAAAGCAACTACAGGCGGCGATTCGTGGTGACGCAACCCTCTCAGTTGGCGATCTCCAGGGGATCGAGCAGGGCAACAAGGTCAGTGCTGCCCAGCAACAGCTCTTGACCAGCCGCCTTGCCAATCGAGCTGATCAGCTGGCCGCTGCTCGGGCCACGGTGCAGCAGAAGCAGGCGGAAGTCGAGGGGTTGAACGAGCAGATCAATCTCCAAACCCAGCAGGTTGCGATGTGGGCGTCGCTTCAGGAGTCCGGCGGGGCCTCACGGTTGCAGTTGCTCCATACCAAGACGCAGCTGGCGGAGATGAAGGGGGCGCGGAATGAAGCGCGCAAGGCCTTGAGCCAGGCCCAAGCCAACCTGAAGGGCGTGGAATCCGGCCTGCATTTCGAGAACAACTCACAAATTGCAGAGTTGGTGAGCGAAGAGGCTGTGGTGGCAGAAAACATCAAAAAAGTGCGCAACCAGCTCGAGCGCACCAAGGTCACGGCCCCGGTCAGTGGGGTGATCAGCGACCTGCGCTACAAGGCCCCGGGTGCTGTGGTGGGTCCAGGTGCTGTGGTTCTGCAGGTCGTTCCGACTGGCAGTAAGAAGTTGGTGGAGGTGCGGGTGCCATCCAAAGACATTGGCTTTGTGAAGGTGGGGCAGCGAGTGGACGTGAAGCTCCAGCCGTTTGATTCCACCATTTATGGATCTGTGCCCGGCAAGGTGCTGAGTTTGGCTGGAACCACGGTGCAAGATCCGGATACCCGTGCCTACTACTACCTGGCACGGGTGGAGCTGGACCGGCAGTTTGTGGATCAGCGCCGCAAGACATTTCCGATTCAAGCGGGGATGCCTCTGGTTGCGGATATCCAGGGGCAACGCCGCAGCGTTCTGCGTTATCTCTTCCAGCCGTTCACTCGGACGATGGATTCAGCACTACGGGAGAGTCGCTAAAGACCTCTCTTCTGCTTGTCTCGCTCGATCATCTTCCTTCAGATCCCGCCCTACATGCGGGATCTGGCAGTCCTCTTTTCATCTCCTTTAGATTCGCCTTGATTCTTAACCACCGGCGCTACTTCTTTCCCTTCCGGCGGCAACCGACGTCAATACCTTGGCAATAGATGTGCGCTTCGGCGTAGGGATCGATGCCAGCAGAAGAAGGACTCGGTTTTGCTCTCAATCCCGGTGGCGACGCGCAGGCGGCAGAAACCGATCGGGACATGGCGGGCAACGTCCAGGACCGGAAGGTGCCCGATCCACACGGTGAGTTTGTTCTGCCAGGCGGGGCCGAGGCGTTTCAGAACATTCCCTACGAAGGGATTCCGGAAACGGTGGACCAGCCGCCACCGCCAGAGGTTGTGGCCAAGCCCACGATCCCTGGTCCGCAGTATGCACCGCAGGGCAGCAGTGGGGGCATCCCGTTGTTCCTCACGACCACCACTGAGGAGTCCCAACCGGCATTAGTCCCGCAGCAGCCGCCTGGTCAGCCACCGACGGGGGTTGCAGCGACACCGTTTCAGCCTTTAGCTGCTGCAGCCGACGCGGTTGAGGCGGCTCCATCATCCGATCCTCCACTCGATCCTCCAGTTGATCCCAATCCGCCGACCATCGATGCTTCTGACTTGGGTGAA
>NZ_JAFMFX010000081.1:0-6837 GCF_017855895.1 Vulcanococcus sp. CPBay_Sum15L08_68
ACGGTGTTGCGAAGGACGGGACGCGCCGTTGGTTGACATCAGTCGGAGTGATGAATCGTTCGTAGGGGACGGTGTCCAGACCGAAGGCTTCCTGATATTCCCGGCTGTTGACCATGGCATCGACGACGCCATAGAAACCGTGGCGCGCTGCGACGTCGAAGTAGCTGTCGATTTCCCAGCGTCCGAAGGTCGGTCGGCCGAGAATTCGGCGGTGCATCACTTCAATGGCCTTGCAGATGTAGAGACCACTCCAATAGCGGCGGCGGAAGGCATCGCTGCGCGCGACCTCACGTACAAAATCCTTCAGAGCGATGTCGCCGTTTTCGAGTCGGGTTTCGGCTGTCTCAACCCGTTCACCGGCGTAGCCCGCATTGCCCAGGATCTGGACGTAGACAGCCTTGATGACGGATTGGGTGCTCGATTCCGTGAACCGCACGCTCGGACGGGTTTGAAGGCCGCGGCGAGGAACCGAATTACCGCCGGTTGCGATTTGGGTTAGGCGGCGGGTCTTTGGACCAACCCGCCTTGGTGTGGCGCTTCTGAACTGAGGGCTATTCATCTGCCCTGGTTGTGCCATGCCGTTGCCGATGAGCAGGCGCCGGGTGTCGTAGCTCAGTGGTGCAGGACGCGTTGCGACGTTGGCCGTACCTGAGGGGAAGATTGCGCCGTAGCTAAGTCCTAAGGGATCGTTACCGCCGCCGTAGGGATGTTGGTCGGCGTAGGGCTGGCGATAGCTGGCGTAAAGGGTGATGTATTGAGGAGCACCCTCGAACGGTGCACTAAAGCGGAACAGCTTGCGGTTGGAACCCCAGCCAGCACTTTCTTGCGCTTCTTCGCCAAGATCGCGCAGGTAGGGGACTGTCTCCTCACCGAAGACCTGGGCGTACTCCATTGAGTTGACCAGGGAATCAACGAGGCCATTCAGGCCTTGCTCGCTGACGATGCTGAAGTAGCGGTTGAATTCTTCCCGTGAGCTAATGCCCCGTCCGAGGAAGTGGCGGAAGGCCAGCTCAACAGCGCGGCTGTTTGAGAAGGGGCCAAAAAACTGGGCGCGGTACTCCTTGCTCTTACCGAGTGCGCGAATGTATTCACGCATGCTGATGTCGCCCTTGGTGACCTGCGAGGTCTCGACCGAGCAGGGGTCTTGGCTGTAGGCCTTTGCGATGTCCCGTTCGAACACCTGTCGGTAGGCGGCCCGAATGACCTCGGCTTTTTGACCGCCGCTCATGGCGGGCTTCATGTTGAAGCGCTGGACGTTGCCTTGGGCTGCCAGTGCGTAGATGGCTGGGAGCTGGAGGCCCTGATTCTCTGGGCTGCCGAGGCGCTGGCGAGCGGAGGGGGTCGGAACGGCCAGTTCTTCGAGAAGGACGTTGAAGCAGCCAATCAAGAGCTGGCGCGCTTCGGGCAGGTCCTTCAGTAGTTCGGCGGCACCGGCGCGCATCTCCTGCAGCGCGACGTTGGTGGCGGCTAGGGAGCAGCCCTTTTCGAGGACATCTCTCAATCCGCGGGTGTTCACGCGAAGGATGCTCGGATCGCCTGCAATGACCGCATACCCGACATAGCGGAGGAACCAAGCCATGTCGCGGACTGACTTGCGCATCCGCTCAGTCCCGTAGATGGCGACTGAAATCGGGTTGAAGCCTGTCGGCAGGATCACGCGGACATCCGCATCGCCGCCGCCGCCCTCCAGCAGTCGGGTCAGAAGATTGCCGCGTTTCGAATTGTCGCTGGTGCCAGAGAAGGTTTGAACCGAGCGCTGGAATGCCGCCTGGTCGGAGGCCAGCGGAGTTGCCGAGCTTGCCGCCGCGGGTGTCAGTGGCGCGTCGAGATAGGACAGCGGCGTGCCACCGGCAAAGATCCGGCTTGCTGCCCGAGCCACGATCGCTTCGGCATTTGCCGACACGCGACGGGCTGCCTCAACACGCAGCTGACCGCTTTGGAAAAAAGTTGTGAGGTTGCTGAGCTCGCCCCCATCCGGGAAGCGGTCTTGCTGCTCCGCCTGACGAACGCTGGAGAGCGGCAGGGTGTCGAAGCGCTGAGGAGCAACCCTGCTGCTGCCGCTGCTGGCGGTCACAGTCATGGACGAAAGCGAACCTGGCCTGGGCACGTTACGGCTGCCCCTCTGGCCTCCCGGCGGGCCATGAACAAATGTTTGCAGCCCGTTGTCGGTTTCCCCTCAAGCGGAGGGCAAGCCATGAAATGCTCGGCCTCTGCGCATTCCCTATCCGATTCGCTCCCAGCCATGACTCAGGGCCCTGCTGATGCCGCCACTCCTGTGGTGAGCGACTTTTATGACCGCTTCCCCTACCCAGGAGACCCGCTTCAAGATGGCCCCCCTCCTGGATACAACTGGCGCTGGTTTGTAGATGCGGCTTATTCGGCAGCCACCGGATCGCTACCCCAAGCGCCTGTCAATGGAGAGCCCTTGCGAATCCTGGATGCGGGGTGTGGGACCGGCGTTAGCACCGACTACCTCGCTCACCTGAATCCAGGGGCCGAGATCCTGGCTGTGGATATCTCACCTGGAACGTTGGAGGTGGCTCGGGAGCGCTGTCGCCGCTCCGGTGCGTTCGAGCAGGCCCAGCTGCGCATCGAGAACCGGAGCCTGCTGGACCTGGCAGGAGAGGGTCCCTTCGACTACATCAATTCAGTCGGGGTCTTGCACCACCTCAGGCAACCGGAGGCCGGACTTCGGGCCTTAGCCCAGTTGCTGAAACCCGGTGCACTCCTCCACCTGTTCTTGTACGCCGATGGTGGTCGCTGGGAGATCCATCGCACCCAGCGCGCTTTAAATGCAATGGGTGCTGGTACGGGGGCCGAGGGCCTTCGCTTGGGACGCCAGTTGATGGCTGATCTCCCCGCGCAGAACCGGCTCCGTCTCAATTACGAACAACGCTGGGCCATCGACTGTGCAGCCGACGCGAACTTCGCCGACATGTACCTGCATCCCCAAGAGACCAGTTACAACCTGGAACGGCTAATGGCCTTTGTGGCCTCGGCTGATCTGCAATTTGCAGGCTTTTCCAATCCAGCGGTCTGGGATCCCGCTCGGCTCCTGACTGGAGAATTGTTGGAGCGGGCTCAGGCTCTTCCTGCGGAGGCGCAATGGCGCTTGGTGGAAGACCTAGACCCTGACATCAGCCACTTCGAGTTCTTCTTGAGTAAGGGCCCGGTTCAGGTGCAGCGCTGGGATGAGGACAGCGCTGTGCTCGCAGCCAGGGGCTGCCGGAACCGTTGTCTCTGGGGCTGGCCGGGCCGCTCCCTGTTGGATTCCGATATGGCCCCCTTGGATCTGAGTGCCGAGGGAATGAACTTGCTGGAAGTTCTGGAGCAGGCGGAGCCTGAGACGGCCATCGGTCAGCTGCCATTGGACTGGTCTGATGCCCAGATCGCTTCTGTGGCAAGGGAATTGCAGCGTCAGCGGGTCCTTCTGCTTCGCCCGGCTTAGGGCGAGGCAGCGTGATAGATTCCGCGCGCCTTTTCAGAGCAAAGGCGCCTTTGTTGGCTGCTTCATCACCCCAGTCAGATCCGGACTCTCACCGCGAGGGGCTGGACGCACTGGATGACACGGCGAGCCAAGAGACGGTTCCTTCTCCCCCTCTGGAAACAGAGTCCTCTGGGTCCTCTGCTGTCGCTGAAACCGAATCGGTTCCCGCTGATAGTCCTGACCTGGCTGACTTTGAGAGGCTTCAACGTCGCCTGATCCTCGCCACCTTGCTGGTGTCCGCCATTGCGGTCCCGGCCACGGCCCTGATCTACGACCTTCACATCGCCAGCAGCTTGCTGGTCGGTGGCCTCGCCGGCGCTCTCTACCTCAGGCTTCTCGCCCGAAGTGTTGCGAAGCTCGGCAACGGTTCCAAGAAGGTGGGCAAGTTCCAGCTTCTCGTCCCTGTGGTTCTTGTTCTGGCTGCAGCTCGCCTGCCCCAGCTCGAGTTGTTACCAGCTCTGCTTGGTTTCCTGCTCTACAAGCCCGCGGTGATTCTTCAGGCACTCACAGATCGCTGAGCGCCAAAAACCTTTTCAACGTCGCATTTGCGACCCCGAACGTCGACCCGATGGGTTCCTTGCCACTCGTTCTTCCCTTTGCCGAACTGGAGGTGGGTCAACACCTCTATTGGCAGCTGGGGAATCTCAAGATTCACGGCCAGGTGTTTCTGAGCTCCTGGGTTGTGATCGGAGCCTTGCTCGCCTTTGTCGTGGTGGGCACGCGCAAGATGGAGCGCGATCCCCGTGGTGTCCAGAACCTTCTGGAGTTCCTCTGGGACTACATCCGCGACATGGCCCGCGAGCAGATCGGCGAGAAGGCCTATCGCGATTGGCTTCCGTTCATCGGCACCCTCTTCCTGTTCATCTTTGTGAGCAACTGGGGCGGCGCTCTGGTGCCCTGGAAGCTGATTCATCTGCCCAGTGGCGAGCTTGGTGCTCCGACCGCTGATATCAACACCACCGTTGCCCTGGCGCTGCTGGTGTCCCTGGCCTACTTCTATGCAGGCCTGAGCCGGAAGGGCTTCCGCTACTTCGAGTACTACGTGGAGCCGACTCCGATCATGCTCCCGTTCAAGATCGTTGAGGACTTCACCAAGCCCCTCTCGCTCTCCTTCCGTCTGTTCGGAAACATCCTTGCCGACGAACTCGTCGTTGCAGTGCTGGCCTTCCTCGTGCCTCTCGTGGTGCCCCTGCCTGCGATGTTCCTCGGCCTGTTCACCAGTGCCATTCAGGCGCTGATCTTCGCCACCCTCGCCGCCTACTACATCGGTGAAGCGGTGCACGAAGAGCACCACTGATACTCATCAGTCCCCCTGCCTGATCGGGGTCACCCGCTCTGGCAAACTCCTTGCGCGCAGGTCCGGTTCAATCCGGGCCCATCTCGGTTCAGTCCAGATGTCCCAGGCGCAGGGATAACGTCCCGGTCCCAATCCGCGCTCTCCCAGCGCCCTACATCCTTCGTTCCACCATGGATTCCATCACCTCCGCCGCGTCTGTTGTCGCTGCTGGTCTGGCCGTCGGCCTCGGCGCCATTGGCCCTGGTATCGGTCAGGGCACCGCTGCAGGCGGCGCTGTCGAAGGCATTGCTCGTCAGCCCGAAGCTGAAGGCAAGATCCGCGGCACCCTGCTGCTGTCCCTGGCCTTCATGGAAGCTCTCACCATCTACGGCCTTGTGGTCGCTCTGGTGCTGCTGTTCGCCAACCCCTTCGCTGGCTGATCGCGCTTGAGGTGACGAGGGAAGGGCGGCCTTCAGTTCGCTGAACCGCCCATCCCCTCAACCTTTGCCTCAGCCTTTCGCTTCCGCCGCCGTTTTGCGGCCCGCTTCAACCGCCCGCACCCCTGCCTCATGACCAGCTGGCTTTTGCTAGGTGCAACGGAGGGAGGTCTCTTTGACCTCGACGCCACCCTGCCTCTCATGGCAGTTCAGGTGGTTCTCCTCACCTTCATCCTCAATTCCCTGTTCTTCAGCCCCGTTGGACGGGTCGTGGAAGAGCGGGAGGGTTACGTGACCACCAGCCGTGCGGAGGCCAAGCAGAAGCTGGCCCAAGCCGAACGCTTGGAAGCTGACCTCAAGGAACAGCTCAAGGACGCACGTCTGTCCGCCTCGAAGCTGATCCAAGAAGCGGAAGCTGATTCCGACAAGCTTTATCGCGAGGCTCTGGCTGCAGCAACCGCTGACGCCAACGCCTCCCGTGAGCAGGCACGCCGCGAGATCGATGCCCAGCGCGAGTCGGCCTTGGGCCAACTCAAGACTGACGCCGACAAGCTCGGTGACCTGATCGTCGACCGTCTGCTGGCCGCCCGATGACCATTCCTTCCCTCTTCGCCAGCCACGGTGGCTTTGGTCTGAACCTCAACGTGTTCGAGACCAACATCGTCAACCTGGCGATCGTGCTCTTCGGCCTCTACAAGTTTCTGCCCAACTTCCTGGGCAGCATCCTTGAGCGCCGTCGCGCGATCATCCTGGCCGACCTGAAGGACGCTGAAGAGCGCCTCAGCTCAGCCACCGCTGCCCTCTCTCAAGCCCAGCAGGATCTGGCCGCTGCTCAGCAGAAGGCCGAACAGATTCGTGTTGACGGCAAGGCTCGCGCTGAAGCGATCCGCCTTGATTCTGAGAAGCGCACCATCGATGAGATGGCTCGTCTCAAGCAAGGTGCTGCCGCTGATCTCGACGCTGAGGCGTCCCGCGTCAGCAACCAGCTCCGCCGTGAGGCGGCTCGCTTGGCCATTGAGAAGGCTCTCGCCACCCTGCCCGGCAAGCTCAATGCTGAAGCCCAGGCGCAGTTGGTGGATCAGTCCATCAAAACGTTGGGGAACGCCTGATGCCGCTGCTCAACACCATTACGACCCCCTACGCCGAAGCGTTCCTGCAGGTTGCTGACAGCCGCAAGGAAACCGACGAGGTGGTGGATCAGGCCAAGGCCGTTCTCGGCCTCTGGAATGAGTCGGCTGATTTCCGGGAAGCCATGGGCTCTCCTGTGATCGAGGTTGACGCCAAAAAGGCGGCCCTTGAGAAGCTGTTCGCTGAGCAACTCAAGCCCTCTTTCCTCAATCTGCTGAAGCTCCTGGCTGATCGCCAGCGCATCGGCATGCTCGACGCGGTGCTGGATCGCACCCTCGAGCTCTACCGCGAGCAGCGCAATATCGCTCTCGCCTCTGTCACCTCTGCCTCTGCTCTCACTGAGGAGCAACAGGCTGAGCTCAGCAAGAAGGTTCAGGCCGTGGCCGGTACCGACAAGCTGGAGATCAATCTGAGTGTCGACCCCACTTTGATCGGCGGTTTCGTCGTCAAGGTCGGCTCCAAGGTGATTGACGCCAGCCTCGCGGGTCAGGTGCGTCGCCTCGGACTGG
>NZ_JAFMFX010000082.1:0-6396 GCF_017855895.1 Vulcanococcus sp. CPBay_Sum15L08_68
TGATCAAGCTCCGCCTGAAGCGGTTCGGTAAGAAGCGGGAAGCGAGCTTCCGCCTGGTGGCCTGCAACAGCACCTCACGCCGCGACGGTCGTCCCCTTGAGGAGCTGGGCTTCTACAACCCCCGCACCAAGGAGACCCGTCTCGACACCGAGGCCATCCGCGCCCGTCTCGCCCAAGGCGCCCAGCCCACCGAGGTCGTGCAGACCCTGCTCGAGCGCGGCGGTCTGATCGAGAAGAAAGTGCGTCCCTCCGTGGTCGTCGGCCAGAAGAAGCAAGCCGCCATCCGCGAGGCTGCTGCCAAGCAGGCCGCTAAGGAAGCTGCCGAAGCCAAGGCTGCTGAGGCCGCTGCTGCTGCAGAAGCCGCCGCTGCCGCCGAAGAGGCTCCCGCTGAAGAAGCAACTGAAGCCTGAGGCCCTCCCCCATGCCCGGGGCTGAAAGCCTCACGGCCTTCACCATCGACCTTCCCGACCAGGACGCCGCCATGGCCCTGGCCGGTGAAGCTGAATCGACCCTGCATCGCCTCGAAGCCCTGACTGGTGCTTCGTTGGTGCTGCGGGGTCTTTCGCTGCAACTGCGCGGCAGGCCGACCCAGCTGGAGCGGGCCGCCGGCCTGGTGGAACTGCTGCGGCCCCTTTGGCAGGAAGGCCAAGGCATCACCCAGGTGGATGTGCAAACCGCCCTCTCCGCCCTGGATACGGGCCGCGGAGAGGAGCACCAGCAGCTGGGGAAACAGGTGCTGGCCCGCAGCCAGAGCGGGAAGCTGCTGCGTCCCCGGACCCTCAAACAAAAGACCTACGTCGAGGCGATCGAACGCCACGACCTCACCTTCGCCCTCGGTCCAGCCGGCACCGGCAAGACCTTCCTGGCGGCCGTTCAGGCGGTCCGAGCCCTGCAGGAGCGCAAGGTGGAGCGGCTGATCTTGACCCGCCCGGCCGTGGAGGCCGGCGAGCGCCTGGGCTTTCTGCCTGGGGATCTGCAGCAGAAGGTGGACCCCTATCTGCGGCCCCTCTATGACGCCCTGCACAGCCTGCTGGGACAGGAGCGCACCGCGGCGCTGATCGAGAAGAACGTCATTGAGGTGGCGCCGCTGGCCTACATGCGGGGCCGCACCCTGGCGGAGGCCTTCGTGATCCTCGATGAGGCGCAGAACACCACCCCCGCCCAGATGCGCATGGTGCTGACCCGCCTGGGGGAGGGCTCAAAGATGGTCGTCACCGGAGACCCCACCCAGATCGACCTGCCCCAGGGGCAGTTGAGCGGCCTGATCGAAGCCGCTCAAGTCCTGGAGGGGGTCGAGGGCATTGCCGTCTGCCGGCTCAGCGCCGCCGATGTGGTCCGCCATCCGCTGGTGCAGCGCCTGGTCACCGCCTACGCCGCCCGGGATGCGGCCAAGGCCCGGCGTTAGTCGGGGGATCCACACCCCCAAAGGGCACACAAGCTGGAGATCGCTGGCAGGATGAAGCCAGTCATCCTCTGTGCCATGCCGGCCAGCAGCAATTTCCAGGAGGCCATCCGCGAGGCGCAATCGAGCGCCCTCGTGGGGCCCAACGTGGTCAATAAGGCGCTGCCCTACGTGGGCGGCGGCATGGTGCTCACCGCCGGTGGCGTGATGGGCGGCCTGGCTCTGTTGGCCAGCAACCCCGCCAGCTTCATGCCCCTGTTCTGGGTGGCCCTGATTGGCAACTTCATCCTCTTCTTCGTGGCCCAGAACGTGGCCCTGAAGGCGAACAACAGCACCGCGCTGCCGCTGATGGCGGCCTACAGCCTGATCACCGGCTTCACCCTGAGCGGCATCGTCGCCCTGGCCATCGGCACCGCCGGCATCGGAGCCATCGGCACCGCGGCTCTCGCCACCGGCGTCACCTTCGTGGCCGCCTCGGTCATGGGCCGCCGCATGAGCGACAGCGTCGGTCAGGCCCTCAGCGGCGTCGTCGGCCTGGGCATCCTCGGCCTGGTGATCGCCATGGTCGTCCAGATCGTTGGCGGCATCTTTGTGCCCGGCTTCGGCATGGGCGGCATGGAGCTGCTGATCGCCGGTTTCGGCACCGTGATCTTCGTGGGCGCCGCCTTCGTGGACTTCTACACGATGCCCCGCACCTACAGCGACGACCAGTACCTGGCCGGTGCGCTGAGCATGTACCTGACCTACATCAACCTCTTCATCTTCATCCTGCGTCTGGTGATCGCCCTCAACGGTGGCGGTCGCCGCGACTGATCCAGTTCCCTGGTTCACCCAAGCGCCCCAAACGGGGCGCTTTTTTGATGCGCCGAGGGGGCGCCTCAGCCCTCCGCCACGGCCAGCACCGCCTCAGCAATCGCCGCGGTCTGAGCCGCGTCATACCCCCAGCGTTTGAGGAAGGCCACGTCCTCACCGCGGCCCTCGGTCGCCTCCAGCAGGACTTCCAGGCGGGCCTTCACGGCCTCAGGCTCCAGCAACCGCAGCAGTTCGGTGCAGCGCGCCTGCACCCGCTCCGATCCCGCCTGCTGCGCCTCATCGGCATTGCGCCCGTGATGCAGCGCCATGGCCGTGCTCATCGCCAGGTTGCGGGCGCTGAGATCCACCACGCCATCGCCGGCCTGGCGCAGGGCCAAGACCACCGGGTCCGGCAGACGGTCCATCAGCGGGCAATCCCCCGCCAGGGAGACCACAAAGAACCCCCGGGCGCCATCCCGGCTGGCCACCAGCTCAGAGACCCGATCGCCAATCACCTCATCGCTGAGTTCACCGTTTTCCCAGAGCCCCAGCCACTGGGCTGTGATCTCCATCGCCTGTTGAAACGTGGGCTCCAGCGGGGCGGCTTCGGTCATGGGGGAGGTTGAACTGCCAAGGTGAGGCTATGGAGTCACACGACCAGCTGCCGCCTTTGCCAGATCTGAGCGATCTGCCGGCCGAGGCCATGGCGGGGGGCTTCAGCCTGGGGCAGAGCCCCGAAGGATTTCGCTCGGGCTTTGTCGCCCTGGTGGGACGGCCCAACGTGGGCAAGTCCACCCTGATGAATCAGCTGGTGGGGGAGAAGGTGGCGATCACCTCCCCCGTCGCCCAGACCACACGCAACCGGCTGCGGGCAATCCTCACCACCCCCACAGCCCAGCTGGTCCTGGTGGACACCCCTGGGATCCACAAGCCACACCACCTCCTGGGGGAGCGGCTGGTGCAGACCGCCCGCGGTGCCATCGGCGAAGTCGATCAGGTCCTGCTGCTGGTGGATGGCAGCCAGGCCGCCGGCCGAGGCGACGGCTTCATCGTGGAACTGCTGGAGCGCATCAAGGTGCCGGTCCAGGTGGCGCTGAATAAATCCGACCTGGTGGACCCGGCCCAGGCCGCCGAGCTGGAGGCCAGCTACCGCGAGCTGGTGCCCGGTTGGCCCCTGCACCCCGTCAGCGCCCTCAACGGCGAGGGGACCGAGGCCCTGGTCAGTGCCCTCGCCGCGGAGCTTCCTGAAGGCCCCCACCTGTATCCACCGGATGCGGTCAGCGACCAGCCCGAGCAGCTGCTGCTGGCGGAGTTGATCCGTGAGCAGGTTCTGCAGCACACCCGCGAGGAGATCCCCCACTCCGTCGCCGTTCAGATCGAGCGGGTCGTGGATGACAAGGAACGCACCGCCGTGCTGGCCACCGTGTTGGTCGAGCGCAACAGCCAGAAGGGCATCCTGATCGGCAAAGGCGGCAGCATGCTGCGCCAAATCGGCACGGGCGCCCGGCAGCAGATGCAGAAACTGATCGCCGGTCCGGTCTACCTGGAGCTCTTCGTCAAGGTCGTTCCCAACTGGCGCCGCAACTCCTCACGGCTGGCGGAATTGGGCTACCGCGGCGACAGCTGAGAGAATCGCCGCCATGAGCGACAACGCCTCCTTCCCCCCCGACTCGATCGAAGCCTTCCTGCGCTTCTGCGACGGCGAGTGGATGAGCCTTCGGTCCCGTTTCGTGCTGGGCGATGACAGCGACGCCGGTGAGGGCGACGAGTGGCACAGCAGCGAGCGCGGTGAACTGGTGGTCCGCTACCTCGAGGGCAACCCCGGCGGGCTGAGCGTCGGGCCCAAGGAGCAGGCGCCCAAGCAGCTGCAGTTTCAGGCCGATGGGCAGTTCCACGCCGGAGATCAGCAGGGCCGCTGGACCCTCTGGCCCGACAGCAGCCTGGAGCTGGTGATCGAGCGCGATGGCAACGAGATCCGCGAGCGGATCTGGTTCAACAAGCCCAACCTGCGGCTGCGCTCCACCATCGAGCAACCGGCCGATGGCACCCCCGGCCGCGCCAGCTTCAGCTCTGAGATTCGCCGGGTGAGCCGGCCCGCCGCCTGAGCGATGCGTCTCGATGTGGTCAGCCTGACCCCGGAGGCCTTCGCGCCGCTGCAGGGTCTTGGGGTCATCGGCCGCGCCTTCGCCGCCGGCCGCGCTGAGCTCCACGTTCACAACCCCCGGGATTTCGCCACCGACCGCTACCGCAAGGTGGACGACGAGCCCTATGGCGGCGGTGCCGGCATGGTGCTCAAACCCGAGCCGGTCTTTGCCGCCTACGAATCGATCCCAACCCAGCCGCGCCGGCGCACCCTGTTGATGTCGCCCCAGGGGCAACCCCTACGCCAGCAGGATCTGCGCCGTTGGGCTGCGGACTACGACCAGCTGGTCTTCCTCTGCGGCCACTACGAAGGATTCGACGAACGCATTCGCTCCCTGGCCGATGAGGAGGTCTCGATCGGCGACTTCGTGCTGACCGGGGGTGAACTGCCGGCGATGACGATCATCAATGGCGTCGTGCGTCTGCTGCCGGGCACCGTCGGCACCGAGGCCTGCCTGGAGGAGGAAAGCCACAGCGCCCTGCTGCTGGAGCACCCCCACTACACCCGCCCGGCCGACTTCCGCGGCATGACCGTCCCGGACGTGCTGCGCAGCGGTGACCACGGCGCCATCGCCCGCTGGCGCGCCGATCAACAACAGCAGCGAACCGAAGAGCGCCGGCCCGATCTCTACGCCCGCTGGCAAGAGCAGCAGCAACAGCAGTGAGCCGTTAGGCCTCGGTCTTCTGCAGCCCCTTGAGGGCACCGAGCAGGGCCGCCGGGCTTTGCGGGTCGACCATCAGCACGCTGCCGCCAGGGGCCTGGGCCATCGATTCGCCCATGGTCATCCAGTCGCCCGCGAGCAGCAGGCGCATCGCCTCCGCCGCCTCGGGATCGGCCTGCATCGCCTTGGCTAGGCGGGTGGCGGCATCGGCGCGGGCCTGGGCCAAGAGTCCCTGCTGCTTGGCCTGGGCCTCCGCCTCCAGCAGCAGGGCTTCCTGCTTGGCCCTGGCATCGAGCACCAGGGCTTCGGCCCGGCCCCGGGCTGCGTTGAGCTGGGACTCCTTCTCGCCTTCTGAGCGCAGGATCGCGGCGCGCTTCTCCCGCTCGGCCGTCATCTGCTGCTCCATCGCCTGCTGCACCCCGCGGGAGGGCTGAATGTCCCGGAGCTCCACCCGGGTGACCTTCACGCCCCAGGGGTCGGTGGCGGAATCCAACTCCCGCAGCAGTGCCTCATTCACCTCCTGGCGGGTGGTGAAGGTCTGATCGAGATCGAGCTTGCCCATCTCGGCGCGGATCTGGGTCAGCACCAGATTCACCATCGCCGCCTGCAGGTTGTCGACCGAGTAGTAGGCCCGCTCGTGCTCCAGCAGTTGCCAATAGACCACCGCATCCACCTCGATGGCGACGTTGTCGCGGGTGATGCACTGCTGCGGCGGGATATCCAGCACCCGCTCCTTCAGCGACTCATGGCTGACCACCCGTTCCACCACCGGAAGCACCAGGGAGAGCCCCGGCTGCAGCTGCCGGTCGTACTTGCCCAGTCGCTCCACCAGGCGGGACTGGCCGCCGCTGGTGACCTTGATGCTGTTCAGCCCCAGGAAGGCCATCACCACCAGGGCCGGCAAGCCAAACAGCGCTTCCATTGGCCCAATTGATCCGTTGGCTTCAAGCTAGGCAGCAGCTGCCTGATCGCAACCCCGTGACCGCGCTGCTCTGGTTTCTGCTGGCCCTGGTCCTCCTGGCCCTGGAGTGGCTCGGGGTGGAGTTCGATGGCCTGCTCGCCGCGGCCCTGGCGGCCCTGCTGGTCTCCCTACTCAGCGCCTGGCTGCCCCTAAACCTGGGACTGCAGCTGCTGCTCTTTGCGGGGGGCTCGGTGGCACTCCTGCTCGTGCTGCAGCGCTGGTCAGCGCGCAAGCGGGAACGGGCCATTCGCCAGAGCGAGGGCTCCCAGTACGCGGAGGTCATCAGCGGCTTCGAGGCCGGCAGTGACCAGGGACGGGTTCTCTGGCACGGCCAGAGCTGGGCAGCGGAGAACCTCGAACCCCGTCAAGCGCTCCAGCCCGGCAGCCAGGTCCTGGTGATGGGGCGCGACGGCACCAACCTGCAGGTGCTGCCGGAG